>CALPVM020000286.1 GCA_943327015.2 Akkermansia muciniphila | reverse complement strand
GGCAAAGTCATCGGCATGAAAACCGCGGGCATCCAATAGTGCCACCGCCAACGAATCGCCCAGAGCCAGTTGTACGGTGGTACTGGCAGTGGGTGCAAGGTTGAGTGGGCAGGCTTCTTTGTCTACCGAACTGTCCAGCCAAATATCAGCATGCTGAGCCATGTTGGATTCTGCATTGCCAGTCATTGCCACCAATGGCACACCGAGGCGCTTGAGCATGGGCATGATGGCAATAATTTCCTGCGATTCTCCACTGTTGGACAATGCCAAAACCAAATCTGTAGCGGTTACCATGCCTAAATCTCCATGGCTGGCTTCAGCCGGGTGCACAAACATGGCAGGCGTGCCGGTAGATGCCAAGGTGGCTGCAATTTTGCGCCCTACATGGCCGCTTTTCCCCATACCCATGACTACAACGCGTCCGGTAGTCGCCAACATCTTGGAAACCGCCTGTGCAAATGGCTCCCCGATGCGTGCCTTGGCACTCAAAATGGCAGCGGCCTCAATCTCCAGCGTTTCAAGTGCCAGCGCAATTGCACGCCTGGCCAAGGTCTGAGATACAGAATTTAAATGTGCTGTCATGGCTCCATTGTATAAATGTCAGATTATCTTGCTAGTATCGCACTATGGGTGCTTTGGAAATTACTATTCTCTATCTTTTAGCCGCCGTGCTGGGCGTGGTGGCTTGTCGCAGCCTCAAATTACCCCCCATGCTGGGCTACTTGGCTGTTGGTGTGGTGATCGGCCCGAATGCTTTAGCCTTATCGCGCAATGCAGATGCTGTACGCAGCATTGGCGAGTTTGGCGTGGTGTTTTTAATGTTTGTGATTGGGCTGGAGTTCAACCTACCCAAGCTACGTGCCATGCGCCGCCATGTGTTTGGATTAGGGCTACTGCAAGTGGCAGCCACCATGCTCATTTCTACCATGGTGTTGCTAGGTTTGGCCGTTTGGTTACCTGACATGTGGGGCATGGATTGGCCAACTGCCTTAGCGCTGTCGTGTGCGCTGGCCATGAGTAGCACCGCCATTGTGGTCAAGCTCATGGTGGAACGCACCGAGATGGAGTCCGAACACGGTAAACGTGTCATGGGTGTTTTGTTGTTTCAAGATCTGGCCGTGGTTCCTTTGCTGGTACTCATTCCTGCATTGGGCTCGCCGGTCAAAGCTTTGGCCGGTTCTTTAGTACTGGCTGCTATTAAAGCCACAGTACTGGTAACGGTGCTGCTGGTAGGTGGGCAACATGTGATGCGACGCTGGCTTACCTTGGTAGCGCGGCGCAAGAGCCAAGAGTTGTTTGTATTGAATCTTTTTTTCATTACCCTCAGTTTGGCTTGGCTGACCGAATTAGCGGGGCTCAGTTTAGCGCTCGGCGCCTTTATTGCCGGTATGCTGATTTCGGAAACCGAGTACAAACACCAGGTGGAAACCGATATTCGACCGTTCCATGATGTGCTGTTGGGGCTGTTCTTTATCAGTATCGGCATGCTGCTCGATTGGCGGCTGGTACTCGAGCGCTGGCCTTTGGTATTGTTACTGGTTTTTGTGCCCACTTTTTTCAAGGTGGTATTGGTCACTGCGCTATCCCGTGCCTTAGGAGCAACCTCTGGCGTTGCTCTGCGCACTGGGCTATATTTAGCGCAGGCGGGCGAGTTCGGTTTTGTGTTGCTTACGCTGGCGCAGTCGCACTCTCTGGTACCACCTGCTTTGCTTAATCCGATTTTGGCCAGTATGGTGCTTTCCATGCTGGCAACGCCGTTTCTTGTGATGTACAGCAACCGCATCGTAATGAAGCTGGTGTCTGGCGAATGGCTGCAACAATCGCTGCAAATGACGCAAATTGCGCGCAAATCGATCAACGCGAATCAACATGTGATCATCTGCGGCTATGGGCGCTGCGGCCAAAATCTCGCGCGAATGCTGGAGCAAGAAGGGATTGCCTATATGGCACTTGACCTCGACCCCGATCGCGTGCGTCAAGCTGCGGCTGCGGGTGATTCTGTGGTGTTTGGTGATGCCGCCCGTCTGCAGGCTTTAATGGCTGCTGGTTTGGCACGCGCTAGTGCGGTCGTCATAACCTACTTAGACATTGCCGGAGCACACAAGGTGCTTGAGAACACCCACAGCCATGCACCGCAAGTTCCGGTGATTGTACGCACCCAAGATGATTTGCATCTGGACAGCTTACGCAAAGCAGGTGCCACCGAAGTTGTGCCTGAAGCCTTGGAAGGCTCCTTAATGCTTGCCAGCCACGCGCTGGCGTTGGTGGGTGTGCCTATGCGGCGCGTGATTCGTATCGTACAAGACCAACGCGATGCACGCTATAACCTGCTGCGTGGCTTTTTTCATGGTGCCGATGACAACTCGCTGGATGAGCTGGAGCAAGAACGCCTAGCCAGTGTTACCTTGCCACTGGGCTCTAGGGCCAAGGGTCGTACCTTAGAGAGTTTTGCACTACATGCCATGGGGGTTAAAGTGCTGAGCATTCGCCGTGGCAATGGTTCGGCCATTGCGCCTGCAGATCACGTGATGCTTGAAGCTGGCGATACCTTGGTACTTAGCGGCCAAGCCGAGCCGCTGGCCATGGCAGAACAAAAACTTTACAAAGGCTAATCGGGTTAGTGATTTGCTGCGGTATCGGACTGGCTGGCATGAAAACGCCAGTACACGGCAGTGACTTCTATGTCATGCGCCGACATGGCGGTTTTGGCGATCATGTCTTCGATGCTGTTTAAACGGGCTGGCGCGCCTACCTCGTGGTTATTGCAGTCCACCATGACCAAATACTGGCCACCGCCTGAATCCATGGACAACACTTTAAACTTGTAGTCTGCACTCAATACGCCGGAACGGGTCATACTGTCACGCACTACTTTATACAGTTGTTCCCGACGCTCCAGACGTTTGCTTTTGCGTTTTTCGGACGATGTTTCAGAGGACGGCGTTTCGTCTTCTGCAGGCATTTCAACCTGTGTTTTTTCTTTTTTATTTAACCAAGGTAG
>CALPVM020000285.1 GCA_943327015.2 Akkermansia muciniphila | reverse complement strand
TTTCTGCTGCGAGCTTGGTGAGCGCTTCTAAAGGATGCGGATGTGGAATGCGGTCAGCATCGGTTTCTGGGGGAGCATCGGCCGCGCGGCGGTGTTCTATGGGCAGTGCTGAGAGGGGTCGTTTAAGTTCTGTGAGGCGTATCATGGGATGGCTCGTGGTGATCAAGCAAGCCTGAATGATACGCCTTGTCTAATAAATCCACACAGATTAGGTAGGTAAAAAACCTTCAATAGACAAATAGCGCTCGCCCGTATCGTAATTAAAGCCCAGCACCTTGGCCCCCGCTGCCAGTTCTGGCAATTTTTGCGCAATAGCGGCCAAAGTGGCTCCGCTGGAAATGCCTACCAAAATACCTTCTTCGCGGGCGCTACGACGCGCCATTTCGCGGGCGGCTTCGGCATCGACTTGAATCACGCCATCCAGTAACTCGATTTTCAGGTTTTTAGGAATAAAACCAGCCCCAATGCCTTGAATCGGGTGGGGTGCAGGGGCACCACCAGAGATAACGGGGGATGCAGCGGGCTCAACCGCATAAACCTTGAGTTGTGGCCACTGCGCTTTGAGCACTTGCGCCACGCCACTCAGGTGGCCGCCAGTGCCTACGCCAGTAATAATGGCGTCTAGTCCATCAGGAAAATCGGCCAGAATTTCTTGAGCTGTAGTGCGAACATGCACATCAATGTTGGCAGGGTTTTCAAACTGCTGTGGCATCCATGCGCCGGGGGTGGCTGCCAGCAGTTCTTCGGCACGTGCAATTGCGCCTTTCATGCCTTTCTCGCGTGGGGTCAGGTCAAAGGTAGCACCATAGGCCAGCATCAAACGCCGGCGCTCAATGGACATGCTCTCGGGCATGACCAAAACCAGCTTGTACCCCTTAACAGCAGCAACCATGGCGAGGCCAACACCGGTGTTGCCAGAGGTCGGCTCGATGATGGTGGCGCCGGGTTGGAGTGCGCCGGTTTTTTCGGCATCTTCAATCATGGCCAAGGCAATACGGTCTTTAATGGAGCCGCCGGGGTTGCTCCGTTCAGACTTGACCCACACCTGGTGTGTGCTACCAAACAAACGGTTAATGCGTACGTGGGGCGTATTGCCAATGGTGTTGAGAATGCTGTCTGCTTTCATGGAGGCTCCAGAGTTGGGAATGAAGTAGCATATTTTGTGCGAAATGTGGTGGCCTTGGCATCATATCGTTATGCAAAAACGTGATAATAGGCACCGTAAAGCCCACCAGACCACCGCTGGTGCTAGCCGCAAGGCCTAGGTGCAAGCCTAGGGTGGAAACACCGCACTGGAGGAACGTCCGGACTGCATAGGGCAGCGTAGCAGCTAACGGCTGTCCACTGAAAGCCATGCACGCAAGTGCGCGGTATAAGGTGAGGATCAGAGCAACAGAGACGAGCCGATTGATTTCGGGTGAAACGGGCAATCTCTACGCGCAGCAATACCAAGTAGGCACACGCAAAGCGCAGCGGCTTGTCCGATGCGTCCTGACCGGGCCCCCGGAGTGTGCGGGTAGGTAGCACCGAGCTGCAGGGTGACCTGTGGCCCAGAGTAATGGTGGTCACACGCAGGGCAACTTGCGTGCACAGAATCCGGCTTATCGGTGGGCTTTACATTTTTTGCGGTAACGCATGACCTCTATTGAATGGCGGCGGTATGGTTAGCTTTTGCATCATGAAAGATGAGGAGCCAGCATGCGACCGGTAATTGAATTGTTAAGCAAACGCGAAGCGGCGGAATGGAGCATCCGCCCGCAAGATTCAGTGTTTGATGCGCTTAAATGTCTGGCGCAGCACGACGTTGGCGCGTTAATGGTAATGGAGCAGGGCAAACTGGTCGGTGTTTTCTCGGAGCGTGACTACACCCGCAAAATAGAACTGCAAGGCAGAAAGTCAGAAGACACGCTAGTGCAGGATATTATGACCAAAAATGTGTTGTCCGTATCACCGCGAACCGGCACCAAAGACTGCATGGCGCTGATGAGCCAACGCAAAATCCGGCACCTGCCTGTAGTCGATGGTGTTAAGGTGTTGGGTATGATTTCGGTACGTGATATTTTGGACGACATCATTGCCGACCATGAACTAACGATCAGTTATTTGCAAAATTACATCACCAGCTAAATGGGTTTGCCGCTGGTGGTTAATGGGTTGGTGGTGTCTTCTGGTTGGGGTGGGTAGTTATTGCGCTTATTCACAACCGCATCAAAAGTGTCTTCGTAATTTGGAAAGTTGGTACCCATAATACGGTCCCAAAAATTAAAGTACAGGCTGTAGTTGCCGGTGAATTTGCTATGGTGCATGTTGTGGTGGGTGGAGGTGTTAATCCATTTAAACACTTTGCCACGTGCAAAACCTTTCGGGTACAACTCAAAGCCCGAATGAAAATAAATGTTCATGATCATGGCGTAAAAGGTGTGTGCCAAAAATACCGGGTAGTACATGGGTACCAGTATTAAAAACGGCACCACATAAATGCCTTCTAAAATGGCTTCCAGCCAATGAAAGTTGTATGCCGCTACGGGTGTGGGGTTAACGCTGCGGTGGTGCACGGCATGCACATAGCGGTACACCGACTTGTGGTGCATGATGCGGTGTGCCCAATAAAACCAGGTTTCGTGCCAAACAGTAATAAGCAGAAATGAGAGCAGCATATACGCCGCACCACCATGCAACGATGGATCCCAATACACCTGGGTTTTGATAACGCCCAGCATGTTAAGAATATAAACGCCGGTTCCAATGGATGAGAACATCAGCAGCGTTACAAACGACTGGGCCATTTCTTTCTTGACCTTGTCAAACTGCGGAAACTTTTCCTGGATTTTGTACTTCAGGAAACTGCGTTTTTTCCAGATGTAGAAAAACACAAACATCAAACCCGCAATGGGGTAGTAGCGAATGATGTTTAAAAAAACATAGTACGCGCTGACTTGAGATACGCAAGCCAATGCCAAACCGCAGGTAAACATTGCAAACTCCTTGTCTGATGTGCTTGCGT
>CALPVM020000284.1 GCA_943327015.2 Akkermansia muciniphila | reverse complement strand
TGCAGCATCTGGGTTGCGGTAATGCCAGGGCACAAAGCGGTCACTGTTACGCCCGTGCCACGCAACTCTTCCGATAACGATTCGGTCAGTGACAGAACATAAGCTTTGGTAGCGGCGTATGTGGCCAACATGGGAATCGGCTGAAATGCTGCAACAGACGCTACATTCAACACCCGACCAGAACCGCGCAGCACCATAGCTGGCAGCACATGCGCCAACATAGCGGTAAGTCCAGAGATGTTCAGGTCAATCATGGCCTGCTGTCCTTGGGGTGCGATCTGCACAAAAGGCTTTTGCTCTAAAACACCGGCACAATTTACCAACACATCAGGAAAACATTCATATTTTTGCAATTCATACGCCAAAGCATCTACCGCTCCATGCACGGCCAAGTCTGTGGGCATGGCATACGCCACAATACCGTGCTTAGTCTGCAAACGGTTGGCCAAAGTCTGGAGCTTATCGGCACTACGCGCTACCACAATCACCTGGTGACCGGCATCGGCAAAACAATACGCAAGCGCTTCACCAATGCCGGACGATGCCCCAGTAATCAGTACCACTGGCTTACCGGATGTGGTTATTTTTTTCAATGGGTGGGTGAGTGTTGGCATCTTAATTTCCTTGTTAGTATTAAAGCAGACTAAGAACTCTGGATTCTGCAGCTAATTGCAACATTCAGTTCAAATTTTTTGATGCCGCTTGCAACCCAATGCAACTTCGCATGAACTCATGCACAATACACCCTATGCGAATACTTCATACCATGCTGCGCGTTGGTAACCTTCAGCGCTCGATCGATTTTTACATTCAAGTACTCGGCATGCAATTGCTACGCACGTCAGACAACCCGGAATACAAATATACTTTGGCTTTTTTGGGCTACGGGCATAACCCGGAGCACGCCGAACTCGAACTCACGTACAACTACGGCGTAGACCATTACGACTTGGGTACCGCCTTTGGCCATATTGCCCTGGGTGTATCCGACGTGGTTGCAGCCTGTGCAAAGATCAAAAACGCCGGAGGCAACATCACACGAGAGCCCGGCCCCGTCAAGGGCGGTACATCCATCATTGCGTTTGTAACCGACCCTGATGGCTACAAAATTGAACTGATTCAGCGTACGGCTCTGTAGAATGTCAAAATGACAGGCCGTGTGATTCCCGCGCCAAATGGGTAATGAGCTGCCAATCCTTATCCTTTACAGCTTGAGCGGGAACCAGCCAACTTCCACCCACGCACACCACATTGGGCAGGGCCAAAAATTCTGCTGCATTGGAGGCAGTAATACCCCCTGTTGGGCAAAACTGCACATCAGCAAAAGGACCGCTCCAGGCTTTGAGCATAGCCACCCCACCCGCCTGCAACGCAGGAAAAAATTTAAGCTGACTAAACCCATCGTTTAGCGCCTGCATTATTTCGCTTGCCGTAGCTACGCCGGGCAGCAGAGGTATGCCCGCGTCAGTGCAAGCAAGACCCAAAGCAGCGGTATAACCCGGACTCACGGCAAACTGTGCCCCAGCAGACACCACGGCCGAACCATCTGCCGCACGGTGCAAAGTACCTGCACCCACCACCGCCTGTGGCACTTGGCGCGCAATAGCTTCAATACAGGCCAACGCTTGTGGTGTGCGCAGAGTAATTTCAAGCATACGCACCCCGCCTTGCACTAACGCACGTGCCACAGATACGGCATCTGACACATCGTCCAGCACAATGACAGGAATCACCGGGGCATCCTGCATAACCTGCAATGCTGTCAAAGCCATGTGCAAGCACCTTCTTCAGCAGTTAAAGCGTTACGGCGCATGGCGGCAAACAGCTCCCGCCCGGTACCCAAACCATTCGCTAACCGCAAAGCTTCCGGCATGGCCTCAGCAATGCGCGCCTGCCACTCAGCTTGATCCATCAAAACATTCAGTGTTCCTTCTGTAGCGTCTAAACGGATCAGATCACCCGTACGCAATTTAGCCAAGGCGCCACCTGCTGCTGCCTCGGGTGACACATGAATTGCCGCAGGCACTTTACCCGACGCACCACTCATTCGACCATCGGTAACCAAGGCTACCTTGAACCCTTTGCCCTGCAGAACCGCCAATGCTGGAGTCAATTTATGCAGCTCAGGCATGCCATTAGCCTGAGGGCCCTGCCAACGTACGACACACACCACGTCACAATTAAGCGCGTTATCAGCAAATGCCTGCAACAAATCTTCTTGCGAATCAAACACCCTGCATGACGCCTCTACCACATAGCGATCTTCTGGAACCGCAGAAACCTTGATCACACTGCGCCCCAAATTTCCAGTTAACAACTTTAAGCCTCCCGTTGGCCTAAAGGGGTTACTCACTGGTGTTAAAACCGATTCATCTAAACTGCGATGGGCTGGAGCCCAGCTTAAACCAGTCACAATTTCAGGTGCCATTTGAGGAATAGAAGTGTATTCATTCAAGCCACCTTGGCGCACCGTCAATACATCAGGATGTAAAAAACCACCTTCCAGCAAGGTATGAATCACAAAGCCAGGGCCTCCTGCAGCTTGAAACTGGTTGACATCGGCAGTTCCATTGGGATAGATGCGCGCAATCAAAGGCACCACCTCAGACAATGCAGCAAAGTCATCCCAATCAATCGTGAGACCAGCTGCACGTGCAACAGCTACCCAATGAATCAAATGGTTGGTTGAGCCGCCGGTGGCTAATAACGCCACCATTGCATTCACAATGCAACGCTCATCCACCAGCCGACCAATCTGTGGCGCCGCTAGCACTGTGCGCACCGCCTCGCGAGTGAGCTCCTGGCGTAGTGCATTATGCGGATGAACAAAAGCAGTGCCTGGCACGTGCAAGCCCATCACTTCTAGTAGCATCTGGTTGCTATTGGCGGTACCATAAAACGTGCAGGTACCCTCAGAATGGTAGGCTGCGGATTCAGACTGCAACAATTCAGAACGCCCCACCAAACCCTGCGCCGCTTGCTCGCGCACTTTGGCCTTGTCTGCGTTCGAC
>CALPVM020000283.1 GCA_943327015.2 Akkermansia muciniphila | reverse complement strand
CCCTATGCATTGCTATAGCTGGCGGTGTATTTGCTAGCGCTGCAACAGGGCAAACTGCGCCTAATGCAACCGGCACGAAAACCGATGTATCGCCTGTACCACCGCTGCACTACCCATCTGTTTTCTCAGGGTACCGCGCTTATGCCGACCAACCCTTAGAGCGCTGGCAAGAGGCAAATCAAAAGGTGCAAACCATTGGTGGTTGGCGCGCTTACGCCAAAGAGGCGCATGCACCTGACACAACTAGAACTGAAAGTACGGAAACGTCACCTCAGAAACCAGCGCCAGGAGAGCGCCCATGACCACCCTGTACTGCAATACGCAACATAAAAAATGGCGTACCAAGCTTAGCATCACGTTAACCGTTCTATCTTTGGCAGGATGCACCACTGTAAATTTTGACGACACGCTACAACAGGTCAACCAAGACATAGGCGAGTTTTCAACAACGCCACTGCAACTGGCTCGAACCCATGAACAACGGCTAGAACAACAACAAAAGGCCGATGCGCTTTTGTCCGAGCCGCTGCAGCAAAATACTGCCGTGCAGTTATCGCTGTTTAACAGCCCTGCCTTGCAAGCGCTATTAGCGCAAAGCTGGAGCAACGCAGCCAACGCCGCACAGGCAGGACGCATTGCAAACCCCAGCTTTAGTTTTGAAGAAACCACCCATCTTAATGAAGTAGAAATTGCCCGAAAACTCAGCTTTGGTCTGCTAGACATTTTGACGCTGCCCTTGCGCCAAGGCATTGCAGATCGCAATATTGCACGCGCACGAATACAGTTAAGCAACGAGGTGGTGGAGCAAATTCCACAAGTGCGCCAGGCCTGGGTTAAAGCGGTAGCCGCCAAGCAAAACCATATGTATGCAACGCAAGTTTTTGAAGCCGCCGAAGCCAGTGCAGAACTGGCCAAACGTATGCAAGCGGTGGGCAACTTTACCAAGCTGCAACGTGCGCGCCAGCAATCTTTTTACGCTGATGCCGCCACCCAATTGGCAACAGCGCAGCACCAAGCCACGGCCAGCAAAGAGGCACTGGTACGCGCATTGGGTTTAACAGAACAGCAAGCAACGCTACTCAAGTTACCCGACCGCTTACCCAACTTGCCGCCCCAACCGCGAAGCCCGCAAGAGGTCAGCCAAACCACCAATGCCAGCCGCTTGGACATTCGACTGGCACAGTCCCAATTGGATGCAGCCGCCAAAGCGCAAGGTTTAACCCAAATGACCAGCATGGTGGACATCGAACTCGGCATTGGACGCGAAACACCAACGCCACGCAGTAGCTACGAGATAAGCCTCAAACTACCTCTGTTTGATTTTGGTGGATTGCGCCGCGATGCCATGAACGCGCAAACCCTGGCTGCTGCTAACCAACTCGAAGCCACCGTGCGCAACGCCGGCTCGCACCTGCGCGAAAGTTACTCGGCCTACCGCACTGCATGGGATATTGCCAACCACTACCGCCAGGAAGTGCTGCCCCTGCGCCAACTGATTGCAGACGAAACCCTGCTCCAGTACAACGGCATGTTTATTGGCGTGTTTGATTTGTTGGCAGAGAGCCGCAATCAAATTTCCGGCGTCATGGCAGCCCTTGCTGCCGAGCAGCAATTTTGGCTGGCGGATGCAGCGTTGCAAGCAGCACAAATCGGCCGCCCCACCGTGTCAGCCATCAACCCTTCAGCACCCAACACCACAACATCCAAAGATGCTGGCCATTAATTAAAGGTAATGCCATGAACTCAAGACGACACTTTCTACAAGCAGCAGGTATTGCGGGTGGCGCTGTTGCAGCCACTGCCGTTAGCCAAGTAGCACTGGCTGCCTTGCCGGAGGCCATAACCCAATCCAGCCCTAACACCATGCCTCCTTTGGTACCAGGCACAGGCCGGCCGTACAACCCGGTAGTCACCCTCAACGGCTGGACCTTGCCTTGGCGTATGAACCAAGGTGTTAAAGAATTCCATTTGATAGCAGAACCCGTGGTGCGAGAAATGGCGCCCAGCTTCAAAGCACATTTGTGGGGCTACAACGGTCAGTCACCCGGCCCCACCATTGAAGTGGTGGAAGGCGACCGGGTGCGTATTTTTGTCACCAACAAACTGCCCGAACACACCAGCATCCACTGGCACGGACAGCGGTTACCCAACGGTATGGACGGGGTTTCGGGTCTGACGCAACCCTCCATCAAGCCGGGTAAAACCTTTGTGTATGACTTTGTAGCGCGCCGGCCCGGCACCTTTATGTACCACCCGCACGCCGACGAAATGACACAAATGGCCATGGGCATGATGGGTTTTTGGGTCACGCACCCCAAAGCCAAGCACCCTCTGATTGATGACGTGCAGCGCGATTTTTGCTTCCTTCTCAACAGCTACGACATTGACCCCGGCAGCTACACCCCCAAAATCATGACCATGCTGGACTTTAATATCTGGTCGTGGAACAGCCGGGTGTTTCCGGGCATCGACAGCCTGAACGTGCGCCTGAATGACAAGGTACGCATTCGGGTAGGTAACCTGACCATGACCAACCACCCGATACACCTGCATGGGCACGAATTTATGGTCACAGGCACCGATGGCGGCCCCACTCCACTAAGTTGCCGTTGGCATGAGGTCACTACCGATGTAGCGGTCGGCCAAATGCGCCAAATAGAATTTGTGGCAGACGAAGAAGGCGACTGGGCTTTTCATTGCCACAAAAGCCACCACACCATGAACGCCATGGGGCACAACGTACCCACCATGATTGGGGTAGACCATAGTGGCCTGGCCAAAAAAATCACCAAACTCATACCCGACTACATGGTCATGGGCGAGCGCGGCATGGCAGACATGGCCGAAATGGAGATGCCACTGCCCGACAACACCGCCCCCATGATGACCGGCCAAGGGCCTTTTGGTGGCGTGGAAATGGGCGGCATGTTCAGCGTGCTCAAAGTGCGTAAAGAACAGCCACCGGGCAACTACCAAAACCCGGGCTGGTTTAAACACCCGGCAGGAACCGTAGCCT
>CALPVM020000282.1 GCA_943327015.2 Akkermansia muciniphila | reverse complement strand
GCACTCACACCACTGCGCACCGCCCCCTCCAGCGTAGCAGGGTAAGGGCCGGCAACATAATCGCCACACGCCACCAAGCCCGTGGCTATTGCCGTTTGTGGCCGCTCTAAGCCGGGCGTGCAAGCAAAAGTGGCGCGTTTTTCTACGATGGTTTGTATCGGCTGTAAGTCAAGTTGCAATTGCTGTTGTGCTTGTTGCAGCACTTGGGTTTGAATAACCTCCCGTGGGGCGTTGCTGGCACTCACCACAAACGCCAAAACGCCGTCTGTGCCGCCGAGTTGTCCACGGTCAAATACAAACTGTGCTGGATGCTCTGTGGTGCTATGCAAAGCCAACATCGGTTGGGGCAAACGTGCATTGCTGGCACAAGCGTAAACCGTGGCAATCGATTCAAATTGCAGCGCCTGCGCTGTAGACGCCCATTGCTGCACTGATGCGGATATATCAGGATGCATGTGCTGTGCGTTGGAGACAAGCATTTGTGCCGCCACCGATGACGATGTGGCAATGACAACTGCATCAAACGTTTCGTCAACAATGTTCCAGCCTTGGGGGCTGGGCGTGATGTGTTCCACCCTGCAACCTGTGCTAACGTTACCACCGTGTTGTTGTACCCAAAGTGCTGCAGCTTGCGGAAAAAGCGTTGTTAAGTCCACCTTAGGCAACAAAAGGTTGGAACTACCGCGCCCGCCAAATAACGAGTCTTTAAGTACCCGCAAAAACACTTGCCCACTGGCTCGGTGTGCTGGCGTATTGAGTGCCGAAACACACAGTGGCTCAATAAGCGTGTTAAAAACTGGTTTACTGATGCCTTGGCAAAGATCTGCCACGGTGGTGTGGGCGTTGCACTGAAAGCGCTTACATTGCCATAGCAGCGCCGCTTTAATAAGCGACCATTTGTCTGCTGTGCTCCAGCCACGGGCACGCACTATGCCAGCCACTGCATCAAGCGGGGCAGGCCACCGTGGTAATCGCATACCCGTACCGTCAGGAAAACTGAGCGTGAGCGGCAAGCGCAGTAGCAGTTGTTCGGGTTCTAAGCCCACATGTTGCATGAGCCTTAAAGTGTCGGAATATGCGCCAATCAAAATATGCTGGCCATTGTCTAGGGTAAGCGGATTGCCATCGGGTAAGCGGCAATCGAGTGCGCGTGCTCTGCCACCCAAAGTTTTTGCAGCCTCAAAAACATGCACGTTATGCCCTAGGTGAGTGGCATGCACCGCTGCCGTCAAGCCGGCCCATCCACCGCCAATAATTGCAATTTTCATGAAAGTAAGGGCATTGATAAAGAACACGCGCAGCGAGGGCGGAATGGCATAATTAAGTTCTTCATTGATGGAGTGTTAATTTATGGGCTTACTTGTTACAGGACTGATTGTTTTTTTGGGGCTCCACTCCATTCGTATTTTTGCTGAAGACTGGCGCACCCGCACAATAGCCAAAGTAGGTGATAAAACTTGGAAAGGAGTGTACTCGCTCATTTCTCTGGTTGGTTTTGCGTTAATTGCTTGGGGCTTTGGTATTGCCCGCGAAGAGCCAGTTTTTGTGTGGGCGCCACCTGTAGGTATGCGTCATTTGGCATCACTCCTAACCCTCATTGCATTTGTGTTGCTGGCGGCTGCATATGTGCCAGGTAACTCCATTAAAGCGCGGCTGCATCACCCGATGGTGTTGTCGGTAAAAGTGTGGGCTTTGTCGCATATTCTTGCCAATGGCAATCTTGCTCATATTTTGCTGTTTGGTGGATTTTTGGTGTGGGCGGTGCTGTGTTTTCGTGCTGCACGTAAGCGCGATCGTGCCGCTAACACGGTGTACCCAGCGGGTAAACTGCCTGCTACTGTTGCTACCTTGCTAGTAGGTGTGTTTGCGTGGGCCGGCTTTGCCATGTGGGCGCACGGGGTGCTGATTGGGGTGCGGCCTTTTTAAGCCATCCGCCCCAACGCCTGTACCTTCCACGCCAGCCACAGCTTACGCACGGGTGTGAGTTTAATGCGCTGGTGCAAGACCTGAAAATTCTCGGCTTCTATTTCGCGCAACAGGGTACGATAGATGCTCGCCATCATTAACCCCGGTTTTTGCGCGCGGCGATCGACCGCGGGCAGCAGTGCCAATGCTTCGTCGTACAAACCATGCGCACGCTTGGCCTGAAACTGCATTAGTGCAGTAAATCGCTCAGAGTAAGTACGTTTTAAAATTTCGTGTGCTTTTACGTCAAACTGTTGCAGGTCGGCCACCGGTAAATAAATGCGGTCGCGCATGGCGTCTTCACCTACATCGCGAATGATATTGGTCAGTTGCAGTGCTTGCCCTAGCTTGTGTGCGTACTGGGTGGTTTGGGGGTCGGTCTGGCCAAAAATATGGGCGGCAACTTCGCCGACCACACCCGCCACCAAGTGGCAGTAGCGCGACAAGTTGGCATAGTCCAGGTAGCGGCTTTGGTTCAAGTCCATTTGGCAGCCTTCGATAATG
The DNA here is from genome assembly GCA_943327015.2 of Akkermansia muciniphila. Taxonomy (GTDB): domain Bacteria; phylum Pseudomonadota; class Gammaproteobacteria; order Burkholderiales; family Burkholderiaceae_C; genus Allorhodoferax. Next base: position 564 of record CALPVM020000282.1, on the reverse strand, counting down.
GCTTGCAGATGGTGCTGCTCAATGGCGTACAAAGCCGTGTGCGGCATCAAGGCTTTGAGTACCGGATGACTGGGGTTGCCGGAAAATGCTTTAGTTACTTCGGTTTGCCACCAGGCCAGTTTGGTAGCGGCAATGCCCATGTCTGTGGCATCGTCTACCACGTCATCTACTTCACGGCAAAAGGCGTAGAAGGCCGTGATGGCTGCGCGCCGAGGTGGTGGTAAAAACAGGAATGCATAATAAAAACTGCTGCCGGAGGCGGCAGCTTTGTCTTGCACGTATTGTTCAGGCGTCATGGGACACTATTGTTACACTGAAAATGCCCTAATCAGGGTATAAGCTTACATTCGCAGAGCGCGCCACAGCATAATAGGCACATCCCACCAACGCAGAGTAGGGCGTTTTTGCAGGGTGGCGCAGTGCATAGCCTCAATTTTGTCCAAAATACGTAGCCCGCCTTGCACTACCAAGCGCAATTCCCAACCCGCCCGCCCTGGTACACGGTGCACCAGTGCAGCTCCGCTGAGCATCAGCGCACGCGCAGACTGTGTGCAGCTTGCAATG
>CALPVM020000281.1 GCA_943327015.2 Akkermansia muciniphila | reverse complement strand
TGCACCAGACGCCAGCGCTCGCTGTCAGCAGTGATGTAAGCACCCATAAAGCTCAAAGCAAATAGCCAGTGGAACATTCGCATAGGCGCATCTACAACCAAGCGCGTGGCTTTGTTGGCGGCGGGTACGGGTTGTGTCGTGTCGTTGAATGAGGGTGTTTGCATGATGTTTCCTTGGTGGATGCGAAGTCAATTAGTCTTGCCATGCACGGCGTTGGCTGGGGCTTAAACCTGCGGGGTATTGCAGGTTGTCGTCATCAAACATACCTTTATTCGCGCCGGTATGGCAGGCGGCACAGTTGGCTGCACTTTTTACCGATGCCAGTGCCCACACCTGTGGCGCAATGGCGCGGTGCTTACGCTCAAACCAGGCCGACTTGCTAATCCGGTCTTGTGGCGGTTCTTCCGCCACGCGTTTATACGTGCCCGCATGGCTTTGCAGCCAGTTACTCAGTTGCTGCACCGTTACAGCGTCTAGCGAAGCATCGGTTCCGTAGTGCTTGTCGAGCCCGGACATCATGCGCTTCCAAGAGCTTGCCGGCAGCATGCCGGGCGGGTAGGCCAAATGGCAGGCGGCACATTCCTGCTGGTATGCAGCAGGTATTTGGCGTGGCATGGTCGTGCCACCATCAGCGTAAGCTAAGGGCAGGGTGCTGCATAACCAAGCGGCATGCCGCAGCATGTTTTTAAAGTGCGGGCGTAGGGTCATCGGGGCCTCCTGTATGCGGGTGTATTAAGGTTTTAAACTGGTCAGGTAGGCGATCACATCGGCTTTTTCTGCAGCGCTGCACTCGCGGCTCAGCACATCGTTGCAGTTACGCCGAAACCATTTTTCTACCCGTGCCGTGTCGGTAAAGGCCTTGGGGTTAAAGGCCGGTGCCAGCGGTGCAATCAGCTTGCCGGTGCTGGCATGTTTGCCTTGTTGTGTGGGCGGCGTGCCGTGGCACGAGGCACATGCCCATTCACGTCCGTGCTTGCTGTTAAAAAAAAGGTCGCCATTGTGTGCGTTGGCAGTGCGACCGGCTTGGCTGCTGTAAAACTGCAGTTGTTGCTGCGCAGAGGTGTCGGCCGCTTGGCTAGTGGCACTGATGCCAAGCCCCAAGCACAGGGCTAAACCAGACAATGCTCGGTATACAAAAGATGGGTGTGGGCGCATGGTGAATATCCTTGGCATGTAGTAGGAATGTTCTTGGTATTGATTTTTGAATAAGCACCTTGAACCAATGCTGAAGTGCCTGTTCATCTGGCGTTCAGAAACTTTGCTGCACAATGGGCGCATGAACGTGTCATTTGCAAAAAATCTGACTTGGCCAGGGTTGCTGGCGAAGCTGCTCGTCTGTGTGGCTGGCATGCTGCTAACCGGTGTGTGGGCTAGCCCGTCGGAGCATGACCACGACCGTGCAGAGCGTGCAGTGCAGGCAGGGCAGGCGCTGCCGTTGCAGAATGTGCTGCAAAAATTGCAAACCGACTATCCCGGTCAGGTGTTGGAGGTAGAGCTGGAGCATGACGATGGTCGCTGGATTTACGAAATTAAACTGCTGCAAGCCGGGGGACAGTTGCGCAAACTCAAACTCAACGCCCAAACCGGCGAAGTGCTGCAAAGCAAACTAAAGAATCAGAAGTAATATGCGCCTGCTGCTGGTAGAAGACGAACCCACTTTGCGCGCTTCATTACGTACGGCCTTGCAGGATGCGGGCTATGTAATTGATGAGGCCGACAATGGCCGCGATGCCCATTTTTTGGGTGATACCGAAAACTTTGACGCAGTAGTGCTTGACTTGGGCTTGCCGGTGATGGATGGACTGACGGTGCTCAAGCGTTGGCGCAGTGCAGGGCGCACCATGCCCGTGTTGATTTTGACCGCGCGCGACAATTGGCACGAAAAAGTCGCAGGCATCGATGCCGGAGCGGATGATTACCTGACCAAGCCGTTTCATATGGAAGAACTGCTGGCGCGTTTACGTGCACTGATACGGCGTGCCAATGGTCAAGCCAGTGCGGTGTTGCAATGTGGCTTGTTGATGCTCGATACCCGCACTAGCCGGGTAACGCTGGACGGGCAGGCCGTGCCGCTCACCAGCCACGAGTACAAAGTACTTGAATATTTGCTGCACAGACCCCACAAGGTAGTGTCGCGCACCGAGCTGACCGAACACATATACGCCCAAGACTTTGAGCGTGACTCCAACACCATCGAGGTGTTTGTGGGCCGGCTGCGCAAAAAATTGCCATCCACCACTATAGAAACGGTGCGTGGCATGGGCTACCGGTTGGTGCCGCCACCATGAAGGGCTGGATAAGCCGCTTGTCGTTGCGCTTTCGCTTACTGGCAGCCACGTTTGTGGCCGTGGGTGTGGCGTTAGCCTTGTCGGGCGTGGTGCTGGCTAGCCTTTTTAAGGAACACGTTACACAGCAGTTTGTTGCCAACCTGACCCAGCAACTTGACCAACTCACGGCTTTGCTGGAACAAGACGCACAAGGCACGCCGCAAATCGATACCCGTATGCTGACAGACCCGCGCTGGCACAAGCCTTATTCAGGCTTGTATTGGCAGGTAAATCAGCGTCAGCCAGGTGCATCAGAACACGTAGGCGTATTGCGTTCACGTTCTCTGTGGGACAACCGTTTGAATGTAGATTGGGATGCACTGGCAGCAGGAGAGGTGCATCGGCATCACATCGTTGGCCCTTTGGGAGCAGAGCTAATGTTGCTGGAACGAACAGTTCAACTGGAAGACGCTCCATATTCTTTGCGCGTGCTCGTTGCAGCAGACACGTACGCAATTCACGAAGCACTGGAGCGTTTTAATCGCGTAATAGCGGCTTCGTTGCTGGTGCTATTCGGGCTGTTAGCGGGCGCAGCGTGGGCGCAAGTGGCGGTTGGTTTGCATCCCTTGCGCACATTGCAACAAGCACTGGTAGCGCTAGATGAAGCCCGCACACCCCGTCTGCAAGGGCAATTTCCCACGGAAGTGCAGCCATTGGTGAGCCGCTTTAATGCAGTGTTAGACCGCAACGCCGAGGTGCTGCAAAAAGCACGCGAG
>CALPVM020000280.1 GCA_943327015.2 Akkermansia muciniphila | reverse complement strand
TTAGGTGGCACACCAGTGCCCTGGAGTTTGCGTAATGCGCTCACTATTGCATTGGCCAGAACGGGCGGTAGCGGTGGCTTGATGGCCAGCTTGTTTAGCCACAACATAGGCTTGCCACCGGTGGTGCGGCATGGCAGCAAAGCGCTTCAGCAAGAGGTGATTCCGGCGGTGCTGCGCGGCGAAAAAATAGCCGCACTGGCCATTACCGAACCCGGAGGCGGCACCGATGTCTCGGCCTTACGCACCACCGCGCGGCGTGATGGTGACGACTACGTGGTGGATGGCGAAAAGGTGTTTATAACTTCCGGCATGCGTGCCGATTGGTTGACCGTAGCAGTACGTACCGACCTCAAAAACAAAGGGCCGATGGGTATCTCCATGCTCATGGTGCAGGGAGATACGGTGGGCCTTAGCCGCAGCCCACTGAAAAAAATGGGTTGGTTGTGTTCCGACACCGCGCACCTGCGTTTTGACGGTGTGCGCGTACCGGCGCGCTATTTGGTGGGAGATGAGGGAGCCGGGTTCAAAATTATTTTGACCAACTTTAATGGGGAACGTTTGTCGATGGCGGCACTCGCATTAGGGTTTGCAGAGTGCTGCTACGACGAAGCGCTGGCTTGGGCGCAGCAGCGTAAAACCTTTGGCATGGCACTTATAGACCACCAGGTGATACGCCACAAGTTGATGGACATGAAGATGCGTATCGAGTCAACCCGTGCGTGGTTGAACGCTGTGGCGGCTCGCGCCGACGCGGGAGACAGGGGCGACAAAACAGCCAAGGGTGCAGAATGGGTAGCACAGGTGTGTTTGCTAAAAAACCACGCCACCCAAACCATGCAGTTTTGTGCCGACCAGGGGGTGCAAATATTGGGGGGGATGGGCTATATGCGTGGCACTGCGTGTGAGCGCATTTACCGCGAGGTCAAGGTCATGATGATTGGCGGGGGTGCAGAAGAAATCATGAAAGAACTGGCATCAAGGCAGCTGGGGTTGTAACCCATTAGCCCACTGTGCCATCGCGGTTGGTAATTTCTTTGGGCTTGCCATTGTCATCAATCGCCACGTAGGTTAGCGATGCTTCAGTTACCTTGACATAACGGCCTTGCGCATATTGGCGTTCTGCATACACCTCAACGGTAACCGTAACAGAGGTGCGACCAATGCGTGTTACTTTGGAGCAAAACGACAAAATATCGCCTACGCGTACCGGTTGCTTGAAAATAAATTGATTGACAGCAACCGTGGCAATGCGGCCTTGGGCGTAACGGTAGGGTAAAACACAGCCGGCCAAATCAACCTGCGCCATTACCCAGCCACCAAAAATGTCGCCATTGGCGTTGCAGTCGCCAGGCATGGGGATGACTTTTAAGACCAATTCATGGTCGGAAGGTAGGCAAGAAATGATGGAACTGGTATCGGTAGACATACATGCAATCAAGAAAAATGTAAAAGAATAGAATTGTCGCCTATGCGCAGCTACAACCACCCCTTACCCCAACCACAATCGCAACAATCTTCACCAGACGCTGCACCTCAAGCCGTTGTTAGAAGTGACCGCGAAACATTGAAACGTCTTTTTCCTTACCTTTGGGTTTATAAATGGCGGGTACTTGCGGCGCTGGGATTTATGGTGGGTGCCAAGCTTGCCAATGTGGGGGTGCCGGTGGTGCTCAAAAATTTGGTCGATTCACTTACCCTGAAGCCAGGTGCCCCTGCTGCTCTGATGGTAGTGCCGGCAGGCCTGTTGTTGGCTTATGGTGCATTGCGTTTGAGTACTTCGCTATTTGCCGAACTGCGCGAACTGGTGTTTGCCAAAGCCACCGAGGGCGCATCGCGCAGTATTACGTTGCAGGTATTTGGGCATTTGCACGCCATGAGTTTGCGCTTTCACCTAGAGCGGCAAACAGGTGGCATGACGCGCGATATTGAGCGCGGCACGCGGGCGGTGCATTCACTCATTTCATACTCTTTGTACAGTATTATTCCAACGCTGATCGAGGTGACTTTGGTGCTCACGCTGTTGGCGGTGCAGTTTGATATTTGGTTTGCCATTATCACCATCAGCGCGCTGGTGGTGTACATCACTTTTACCATTACGGTTACCGAGTGGCGTACCCAGTACCGTAAAAAGATGAACGAGCTGGACTCAAGCGCACACAGCCGCGCTATTGATTCTTTGTTGAACTACGAAACTGTAAAGTACTTTAATAACGAAGAATTTGAAGCCAAGCGCTACGATGAACACCTTGAAAACTACCGCCGTGCAGCACTCAAAAGCCAAACTACTTTAAGTGTGCTGAACACAGGGCAGCAGTTGATTATTGCCACCGCGCTGGTGGCAATGTTGTGGCGTGCTACCCAAGGCGTGGTAGATGGCCGAATGACCTTGGGCGATTTGGTAATGGTGAACGCCTTCATGATTCAGCTCTACATTCCGCTCAATTTTTTGGGCGTTATTTACCGCGAAATCAAACAAAGCCTGACCGACCTGGAAAAAATGTTTAACTTGCTGGAGCGTGAACGCGAAATTGCCGATGTGCCCGGTGCTAAGCCCTTGCAGTTACAAACTGGCGCAGAGCAAGCCGCGGTAAGCTTTGACAACGTGAACTTTGCTTACGACCCATCGCGCCCCATTTTGCACAATATCAGTTTTGAGATTCCAGCCGGAAAAACGGTGGCAGTGGTGGGGCCTTCGGGGTCGGGCAAGTCAACGCTGGCGCGCCTGTTGTTTAGGTTTTACGATGTGCAGCAGGGACGTATTTGCATAGGCGGGCAAGACATCAAATTAGTGACGCAAGCCTCGGTGCGGCAGGCAATTGGTATTGTTCCGCAGGACACAGTTTTGTTTAATGACACGGTGGAGTACAACATTGCTTACGGCCGCCCCGGTTGCCAGCGAGCCGAGGTAGAGGCGGCGGCACGGGCGGCGCATATTCACAACTTTATTGCATCTACACCCAAGGGTTATGACACCATGGTGGGCGAGCGCGGCTTAAAGCTCTCGGGTGGTGAAAAGCAGCGGGTGGCCATTGCCCGTACCTTGCTTAAAAACCCGCCGAT
>CALPVM020000279.1 GCA_943327015.2 Akkermansia muciniphila | reverse complement strand
GTTAAGCATCAGTCCGCCCAAAGGGCCACCTTGTTGGCGCTGCAAGCGCTGCAATGCGTGCTCGGCCAAAGGCATGCCATGCAAGTGCTGCAGGCCTTTGTCAACACCTCCCATGCGGGTGCCGCGCCCACCTGCCAGCACCAGCCCGGTAATGTCTACCAACGCAATGGGCTCAACCACCGATGTAACTCATTTCTACCCTGGCATAGCCAAGTTTGGGGTGCATTGGCTGCATGGAGGCGCGCAACTCAGAGTAACGGTCTTCACGTCCTGTCCATATGCCGGTAATGGCCTGCTGCAATTGGGCATCGCTGCACGGCTCGGAGCTGCGCAATAGTTGCCGCAAATCATGACCGCGATGGGCAAATAAACAAGTGTAGAGCTGCCCTTCTGTGGACAGCCTTGCACGGTTGCAATCGTGGCAAAAAGCCTTTGTGACACTGCTGATAAAGCCTATTTCACCAAGGTTAGGGTCATGCCGGCCTTCGGCATCTGCATAACCCCAACGGGCGGCTGTTTCTCCGGGCTGGGTTGCATCTAGTGGTACCAAGGGCAACTCTTGCTGCAAGCGCTCCAATACCTGCGCACTGGGCAACACCTCGTCCATGCGCCAGCCGTTGGTTTGGCCCACGTCCATAAACTCAATAAACCGCAGAATCATGCCAGAGCCACGAAAGTGCCGTGCCATAGGCACAATTTCATGGTCATTCACACCACGCCTCACCACCATATTGACCTTGATATTTTTAAAGCCAACTGCATGCGCTGCGTCCAGCCCGGCCAGCACATCGGCCACCGGAAAGTCCACATCGTTCATGCGCCGAAAAACAGCATCGTCCAGACCATCCAAACTCACAGTCAAACGCTGCAGGCCGGCGTCTTTAAACGCCTGCGCCTTACGCGCCAGTAACGAGCCATTGGTGGTTAGGGTTAAGTCCAGTGGCTGACCCTCATGCGTTCGCAGGGCAGCAAGCTGTTCAATCAAAATTTCAAGATTTTTGCGCAATAGTGGCTCACCACCGGTAAGCCGAATTTTTTGTACGCCCAAGGCCACAAACTGCTTTGCCAAAAGAGTGATTTCTTCAAAACTGAGCAAAGCAGACTGCGGCAAAAAAACGTGGTCGCTGCCAAAATGCTGCTTGGGCATGCAGTAACTGCAACGGAAATTGCAGCGGTCGGTGACGCTGATGCGCAAATCACGCAGCACACGACCACGTTGGTCCTGCAAATTCCCCATTCCAAGCATCCTGTTAAATTGCAACTGCCCTGACAATAGCACAATGACCGATTCTCATCCAAATTCCCCTGCCACCTCGCCTCTGACCCATTTTGATGCCCAAGGGCAAGCCCATATGGTGGATGTAGCAGCAAAACCCGCCACCCGCCGCGTTGCGGTAGCCAGCGGCAAAATCATAATGCAACCAGCCACTGCAGCGCTGATCCAAACCGGCCATGCCAAAAAAGGCGACGTGCTGGGTATTGCCCGCGTGGCCGGCATTATGGCAGCCAAAAAAACCAGCGATCTGATTCCGCTATGCCACCCGTTGGCGTTAACGCATGTAGGCATCATGCTGGATGTCCATGCAGCGGATAACGACACCCCACTGCCTTACGTGCAGTGCACCGCCACCGTAGAGACCGTAGGCCCCACCGGCGTGGAAATGGAGGCACTCACTGCTGTGCAGGTATCGCTCTTAACCATCTACGATATGTGCAAAGCCGCCGACCGGGGCATGATAATGACAGATATACGCCTGCTGCAAAAGCACGGTGGCAAATCGGGCAGCTACGTAGCATAGCCATTGTGCATACAATCGGCGCTTGTTATACCGTTCTGACAGCACCTCGCCCTCTACCATGCCCAGCCTAAAACTATACGAATTTCCAGTCTCCCACTATTGCGAAAAAATTCGCTGGGCACTTGATTACAAACAACTCAAATACACACGTGTCTGCATGGTGCCGGTATTGCACGTGCCACGTATGCTGCTGCTCACGCGTCAAACCCAGGTTCCAATGCTGGAAATGGGCCAACTCCGCATTACAAATTCGCCACGCATTTTGGCCAAGCTGGAAGAATATTTTATTGAGCGCCCAACCCTGCTGCCCGAAGACAACGAATACTGCCGCAAAGCCCTAGAGCTTTGCGCTGACTTTGACAAAAATATTGGCATCCATTTACGGCGAGTAGCTTATTTTCACATCCTGCCACACCAGCGATCGGTGCTTGAGCTTTTATCGGCAGAGCAATCACCTTTGAGCCGCAAAGTGCTGCAATTCTCGCTGCCAACTATTGTTAAAACCATGCGCAAAGGCATGGGCATTAACCCGGCTAACTACAGCAAAAGCTTGGATAAGTTCAACCAAGCTGTCGATCGGCTGGATGAGCACATTCAATCCAACGGCTACCTTGTGGGTAATGAGTTTTCGATTGCAGACCTTACCGCCGCTGCGCTATTGTCACCTTTGGTACGCCCTACAGGCACGCTCTATGCAAATCTGCAACACGCACCTAAAGAATTTTTGGCATTTTGCGACGGCTACTCTAAACGCCCGTTTTTTGGGTGGGTTCAGAGCATGTACCAAAAACACCGTTAATCAGCACAAGTGCAGCACTCACCCATCAAAACGCTACGCTCGCCTGTAACCATAAACGGGGTTGAATCGACTGGTTGTCCGAATCCCGCCCGTTAGCATCACGCGCCGGGTTGTCATTCAAACGGTTTGCCAACGTAGCACTGATCTGCCGCCCACTCACCCGCAGCCATTGCTCCAACTTTTCGGCAACACGGTGCAAGCCGTTCATGCCCAATTGCTGCCCCAGAAAGGGTGCGAGCATGGCCTGCACTTTTGCATCGCTTAGCGCCTGCAGGCCTAACACCCTAAAACTATTCACCTGCACCTTGGAGCCGGTGTCAGATACCGCATCGTCCTGCGTAGCCGCGGGCTGTACGGGCGGCAGGGCGGGTGCTGCAGCTTTGTCACGTTCGGTTTCCTGGCGCAACAGCTGTCCGGCATCAGGCAGCGCTGCGTGGCTTGCAGCCGTTACACACAACAACAAACTCGCCAAACGGGTGTGGCGCAGTGGTTTCATTTTTTTCATTATTGCGCT
>CALPVM020000278.1 GCA_943327015.2 Akkermansia muciniphila | reverse complement strand
TGCAGCCAATGTGCCATCGTGTGTAACCAGCACAAAGGCCGTGCCTTGCTCTCGGGCTAGCTGCAGCATCAAGTCAAACACGGCATCGGCAGTACTGCGGTCCAGGTTGCCGGTGGGCTCATCGGCCAGCACACAATCGGGGCGGGTGACCAAGGCGCGTGCAATGGCAACCCTCTGGCGCTCGCCGCCCGAGAGTTCTGCCGGACGATGCTGCATGCGCTGCGCCAAGCCCACACTGGCCAGCATCTTTGCAGCTTGCTCAGAAGCTTCTGCGGGAGGCACACGACGAATGGTCAAGGGCATAGCGACGTTGTCCAACGCGCTAAACTCTGGCAACAGATGGTGAAACTGGTACACAAAGCCCAAATGCTGGTTGCGCAAACGCCCCTGCTCTGCCGCACCCAAACCTGCCAGCTTTTGGCCACACAACTCAACACTTCCAGAAGTGGGCGCATCTAACCCACCCAACAGATGCAACAAGGTGCTTTTACCAGAACCGGATGCACCCACAATAGCCAAGGTATCGCCACGCTGCACGGTTAAATCGACGCCCTGCAGCACGGTTACATCCAGCAAGCCCTCATGAAAACGCTTGGTCAGTCCAAGGCAGCGCAGCAACACAGACGGGTTATTCATAGCGCAATGCCTCCGCAGGATTTATCCGGCTGGCACGCCAGCTGGGGTACAGGGTGGCAACAAACGACAACACCAAAGAAATGATAGCCACCGGCAGAATATCCGCCGCTTGGGGGTCGCTCGGCATATTGCTTATTAAGTAAATATCTTTGGGTAAAAAGCTGGCATTCAAGGCGCGCTCAATGGCGGGCACCAACACATCAATATTCACTGCCACGCCCAAACCAAGTACCAAACCGGCCAAGGTTCCTATCACCCCCACCAAGGCGCCCTGCACCACAAAAATGCCCATCACACTGGACGGGCTGGCGCCTAGGGTGCGCAAAATAGCAATATCTGCACGTTTATCTGTTACCGTCATGACCAAGGTGCTCACCAAATTGAATGCTGCCACCGCCACAATCAGCGTCAAAATAATAAACATCATGCGTTTTTCCACCTGCACCGCTGCAAACCAGGTTCGGTTTTGGCGTGTCCAATCGCGAATGTACAAGTCCCCTGTTAGCGTGCGGCTCAGGTCTTGCGACACTGCGGGTGCTTGGTGCAGATCGCGCAACTTGAGCCGGATGCCGGAAGGACCTTCAAGCCGGAACATTTTGGCAGCATCCTGCCAGTGCATAAACGCCATGCCAACGTCGTATTCAAAATGCCCGGAGTCAAAAACACCAATAATCGTCATTTGCTTCATGCGGGGCACGACACCGGCGGGCGTAACCTGTCCATTCGGTGCAACCAGCGTGACCAAATCGCCGGTTTGCACATTCAGGCTGCGCGCCAATTCGGCCCCCAGAACAATGCCAAAACTACCCGGCTGCAATTGCTGCATCCAGCCAGAATGAGCGCCTACTGCTAAATCAGTCACCTCGTGTTCCAGCGCTGGGTCAATGCCACGCACTAGAACACCTTTCATGTCTTCACCCCGCGCCAACAGTGCCTGCGACACAATAAATGGCGCAGCACCCACCACTTGCGGATGCGCGCGCGCTTGCTCTATGGTGTGTGCCACGTCGGGTAAGGTCACTCCACCGGCAGCATAAATTTCAATATGCGACACCACACTCAGCATGCGGTCCCGCACTTCCTTTTGGAAACCATTCATCACACTCAGCACAATAATCAGCGCGGCCACGCCCAAAGCGATGCCCAACATCGACACGCCCGATATAAACGAGATAAACCCATTGCGCCGACTTGCCCGCCCGGCACGGGTGTAGCGCCAGCCAATCCATAATTCAAACGGTAATTGCATAAAGCCCAATTTAATTCCGAAAGGGTAGATTGTGGCATTCATGCGCGACAATTCGGACATGCACTTGCTTATTCCTTATGCCGCAGCCACTGGACCACGTTGCCAGACAGCCATTTCCCAACTTCAATTACCCCATGTGGGTGCATTGTTGCAGCGTTTCAAGCGTGTGGAGCAACACTTTGGTCAAGCCAATGACCTGACGCCATTGCACGAACGGCTGACTCTTACACTGGCGGGACACTCCGTACAAGACGGCCTGACCGCACAAGCAGCATTGGCCGCGCATAAGCTAGGCTTGCATACAGACACTCAAAGCAGCCAAGGTTGGGCATGCATTACCCCCTGCCACTGGCAAATTCATGCCGACCATGTGCACATGGCAGACCCTACCGACTTGCAACTGAGCACAGAAGAATCTTTAACCTTGATGCATGCCATGCAAGGCTATTTTGCCGAAGACGGCATTACCTTGCATCCGCATATGCAATCTAGCTGGCTGGCGCAGGGCGATGTGTTCCATGATTTACCCACCGCCTCACTGGAGCGGGTGGTGGGCAGCAGTGTCGATGCATGGATTAACCGCCAACCACAGGCCAAGCCACTGCGCCGACTGCAAAACGAAATGCAAATGCTGCTCTACACCCACCCATTGAATGACGCACGCGCAGCACGTGGCAAGCCCGTGGTGAATTCTTTTTGGGTCAGTGGCACGGGCACTTTCAATACACCAACGCCACAGGCACAGCGTTTGGTTTGTGATACCTCTTTAATTAAAAGCGCCCGCCAAGACAATGCCACCGCATGGATAGCCGCATGGCAGAAGCTTGATAGTCAACTGCGCGACACTCTCTCTGGCACCACGCAAGATACGATTCGCATTACCCTGTGTGGCGAGGAACAGGCGCACACCTATGCCTACCAAGCACAACCTTGGTACAAACGCATACAACAGCGCATCAAGCCAACGCCTGCCAATCATTACTTGCAAGCCCTGCTGCCAAAACTTTGAACTTTTTGCATGCCAAATCCTAAACCCACTACCCACAATAGCCGCATCCATGCTTTTACAGACGATGGCTTGGCTGATTTTGATGCGACTGCACTGGCAACGCTGATCAAGCGGCGCGAACTCAGCACCACGGAAGTCATAGCGGCCAGCGTGGCACGGGCACTTTCAATACACCAACGCCACAGGCACAGCGTTTGGTTTGTGATACCTCTTTAATTA
>CALPVM020000277.1 GCA_943327015.2 Akkermansia muciniphila | reverse complement strand
CTCTACACCAGCAGACCAGTCAAATCGTTAGATGAACTGATTGCAGCACCCGGCCCTAAACGCCTCACCATGACCATGCTGCGCGAGATCGAATCTGGCCCCTTTGGCAAACTTTTGACCCGCGGCGTGGAAGATAACGTGTCTAAGAGCGAAATGTCGAAACTGATTCCTGGCCTCATTCGCATGGGTGATATTTTTACCAATGTAAAAGTACAAAGCCCAGGTGATGTGATTATTATGGACTGGATACCAGGCACCGGCATGATTATTACTGCCAAAGGCAAAGTGCAGGGCGAGCCATTTAAAGAACCTGAGTTCTTCAAGGCAATGATGTCTATCTGGCTGGGTTCGTCGCCCGCAGACTTCAAACTGAAAGAAGCACTGTTGGGCAATAAATAAAAGCTGACAAGAACGGTGTCTTGCCTATTGCGACGAAAAAGCCAGCCAGTTTACCCAGAAGCGCAAAATAATGCCTGTCATTTTTTTAAGTTTCATTGATAACTGTCATTTTGTCCATTAAGATGTTTGTCTGGCCTCTCTAACACATCAAATTGGCCAGTTTGTATTATTTGTGTACTTGATTTATTGCGCTATTTGAGGAGCTAGGTATGAAACTTCGTAACCAGATTCTTGGTTTGGGACTGGTTGGCTTGCTGATGACAGTTATTGTCGGCGTTGTGAGCTACATCAATGCAGGCAAAATAGCCGGCGGAATTAATGAATGCAACATAAGCTCCTCTGCCTTGGGTCACAGCATGCAAGCAGACATGATGCACGATGCTATTCGTGGCGACGTCCTCATGACCATGATGGGAGCCATTACACAAGACAATGCACAAATGGCAGAGGGCAGCAAAGGCCTCCAAGAACATAGTGATGAGTTTAACAAAGCATTGGCTGAACTTCAGTCTTTGGCAATTTCCTCATCCACCAAAAGCAAGGTGACTGACACTTCAGCAGAAGTTAAGCGCTATGTAGATGCAGCTCAGTTGGTGCAAAAACTGGCTGCAACCGATGTAATTGCTGCACGAACAGCACTTATTGAGTTCCAAAAAGAGTTTTCAACACTTGAAAAATCTATGGAAGTGTTGTCTGATGCCATTCAAAACGAGGCAAATACCACCAACAGCAGCACCCAAGACTCTGCGACTTCTGCCAAGTTCCAGATTATTGCTATTGTTTTTATCGCCACTTTAGTTCTGGTTATTACGCCTCTGTGGGTTTCCAAACAAGTGGAAGGCCCCATTACCCAAGCCGTTACATTGGCTGACCAAATGTCTGAGGGCGACCTAACCGCACAGATCAAGCCTTATGGCAGCGAAGAAACCGTTAAATTGCTCAATGCGCTGCAAAGAATGCAAGTTAGCTTTGCCAATATTGTGCGCAGTGTAAAAAGTAACGCAGAAAGCGTTGCCACCTCTAGTGCAGAAATTGCACATGGCAACAACGATTTGTCTGCACGCACTGAACAACAAGCCAGCGGCTTGCAAGAAACCGCTGCTTCTATGGAGCAGCTGGGTTCTACCGTCAAACAAAATGCTGACAGTGCCCGTCAGGCCAACCAACTTGCTATGAGTGCGTCTTCCGTAGCTATTCAAGGTGGCGAAGTTGTAGGGCAGGTTGTTGAAACCATGAAGGGCATTAACGAGTCCTCACGCAAAATTTCTGACATTATCAGCGTGATTGACGGCATTGCCTTCCAAACCAATATTCTGGCTTTGAATGCTGCGGTTGAAGCAGCACGCGCCGGCGAACAAGGTCGCGGCTTTGCTGTGGTTGCCTCTGAAGTACGTAGCCTGGCAGGACGCAGTGCGGATGCCGCCAAAGAAATCAAGTCTCTTATTAATGCCAGCGTAGAGCGCGTTGAGCAAGGCACCGCGTTAGTGGATCAAGCGGGTACCACCATGACCGAGGTGGTAAGTAGCATTCGCCGCGTTACCGACATCATGGGCGAAATTAGCGCTGCCAGCAACGAGCAAGCATCGGGTGTGGCACAAGTGGGCGAAGCCGTTACCCAAATGGACCAAGCTACACAACAAAATGCTGCGCTGGTGGAAGAAATGGCCGCTGCAGCCAGCAGCCTGAAAAACCAAGCCAACGACTTGGTGCAAGTGGTTGCTGTGTTCAAACTCAACACCGATCAGCACAGCGGATCCGGCGCCAAGTCCATGGTACGTGCCGCAGGCGCCGCTGCTCCTTCGTCCGGTTACAAAGGCATGGAAAGACGTCTGGAGCCCCGTGTAACGCCCGGCGCCAGCAAGCCATCACGCCCTGCATCTGGCACACCTGTAGCGCACTTACCCACCCCCGCTCCACGTAGCAATGCTAAGCAAGGTGGCGGAGACGACGATTGGGAAACTTTTTAAAGCGTAGTCGTTAATGCTTGTGTAAAAGCATCAGCATCCACGGCTTGGATGGGCAAGCCGTGGTTGTAGCCATAAGTTACCAGCAAAACAGGGCAGCCCGCTGCCCTTGCCGCTTGCGCATCATTGCTGGAGTCGCCCACCATCAAGGTTCTTTCTGCCTGCACACCCAAAATTTCACACGCTTTGATTAATGGCTGTGGATCCGGTTTTTTCTTTTCACACGCATCCCCGCCCAATACGACAGCAAAAAAATCACCCAAGCCCTTTGCCTGCAATAGCTCCTTGGCAAAAGTGGTAGGCTTGTTGGTTACACACGCCAACTTCCAGCCCCAGGATGTGAATTGCTGCAGCCCATCATGCACACCGTCATAAACACGTGCAAATTGCCCATTGATAAGGCTGTAATGGTGCTGGTACCGCTCCCACGCCATGGCATACAGGCCATTCTCAGTGTCGGCTGCACACTGCGGATCGGCCAAACGCAGAACATTGCGAATCAAGTTTTCAGAACCTTTGCCCACGAGTCGCTCCACAACCTGACTTTGAACAATATATTCTGAATAGGGAACAGGTAAATCCTGCAGCATCAGCTGCAACACTGCCACAAAATCGCCCATGGTGTCCACCATGGTTCCATCTAAATCGATAATAGCTGCGTCAAAGTGGTGCGTTTGCCAGTATTGGCTGCTAGGAGTTCTTTGCATAGCTATATCCCATTAACCCTGTAATGCAGCACGCATGGCATTGACT
>CALPVM020000276.1 GCA_943327015.2 Akkermansia muciniphila | reverse complement strand
CCCATGCCGACCGGCCAGGTGAAAGGAACCACCGTCATGCCGAGCTCCTGCTCGATCTCGTCCATCACGCTCATGGGGTCTTGCACCTCACGGTCCATCTTGTTGACAAAGGTCAGGATGGGCGTGTTGCGGGCGCGGCACACCTGCAAGAGGCGGCGCGTTTGCGGCTCAACGCCGTTGGCAGCGTCAATCACCATCAGGGCAGAATCTACGGCCGTGAGCACTCGGTAGGTGTCTTCGCTAAAGTCTTTGTGGCCGGGGGTGTCGAGCAGGTTGACCACATGGTCGCGGTAGACCATTTGCATCACACTCGATGCCACCGAGATACCGCGTTGTTTTTCAATTTCCATCCAATCGCTGGTGGCGTGGCGGCTGGCTTTACGCGCTTTGACCGAGCCGGCAATTTGAATCGCACCCGAGAACAGCAACAACTTTTCAGTAAGCGTAGTTTTACCTGCGTCTGGGTGGGAGATGATGGCAAAGGTGCGGCGGCGGCGGGTTTCAGAGGCGAAAGTCAAAATGCAATATCCAAAAATCAGTGTAACCTCTGATTTTAAGCGTTTTAACTTTAGTTCGGCGGCGAGAGGTAAGGCAGTAGTACCCTCACCGTAGTGCCGACATTGACTTCGCTTTGCACCTCAATGGTGCCCTTGTGCATTTCTACGATGTTTTTAACAATCGCCAAGCCCATGCCACTGCCTTCGCCTGAGGTGCGGGTAGAAAAGAAGGCGTCAAAAATTTTGTCTTTGTGCTCATCAGGAATGCCGCAGCCGAAGTCGGTGATTTTGATTTCTGCTTTGTCGTCCAGCATGCGCAGGCCAATCATCAGCGTACCCTGGTGCTTCATGGCCTGCAGTCCGTTGAGAATCAGGTGGGTGTAGAGCTGTTTTATTTCGTGGTGATCGCACCAAATCGGGTTCATGTCTTGGTACAGCCGAACTACCTCGACGTCGTTCATCTGGTTTTGGTATTGGGTGAGTACATTTTCCATGCCTCGGTAGAGCTGGCCATAAGACATTTCGCGTGTAACGTCTGCTCCCGAAAAGTTTTTTAGGGCAAACACAATACGGCTCACCCGTTCAACAGCAATATTTATGTTGCTGGTGCCACCAAAAATAGTAGCTACGCACGATGCAACATCAATCATCATTTCGCTATGGGGGTGTTTAAGCAGTGGCAAATATTCTACAAAGTTGGTTTGGGCATGTAGTTGCAGTAAAACTCTGGCTTTGCGTTCGGCATTTTCTACTTCAATATCACGCAATTGGCGTGCAATTTCTCGGGTAAGGGTGCGTTCCTCGCGGGTGCTCATGTGGCTGCTTTGCACTTTGGCCTGGCCAATCATTTTTATGAATTGGCTGCGAGTGTCGGCATCTAATAGTTCAAATAGAAGCGGTAGTTTTTCCAGAAACTCATCCAGCGTGTCAGCAACGGTTTTACCACTGGACTTGACAGCACCAATAGGAGTATTGATTTCGTGTGCAACATTGCTAACCAGTAAACCAAGGGCCGCAATTTTTTCAGCTTGTATGAGCTGGGTTTGGGTGGCTTTTAAATCTTCCAGCGCTTTGGCGGTCTGCTGCTGGCTTTCTTCAGCAAACATTTTGGAAACTTCGGCCTGCTTGCGTGCCTGCTCGGCTTCAGTGTAAGCGGTATGAATTTCGTGGTTGGCCGTTTGCAAATCACTGGTAAGTTGCACCAATTCTTGCAGACGATGTTTATCCAAGTCGCGCAGGCGCTTTTTTTCCAGGGTGGTGGTTAAACGTGCTCGCAGCAGTACCGGGCTAAATGGTTTGGGGAGGTAGTCTTCTGCTCCCAGCTCAATGCATTGCACCGCGTCTTCAGAGTCTACGCCGCCGGAAATAACAATCACCGGCACATTGTGTAGGGAGTCGCTGGCACGCATTTCTTGTAACACCTGCATGCCGTTCATCTCGGGCATTTCAATGTCCAGCAGCATCAGGTCAAAGTTTTCAGTGGCGATGCGCTTTAAGGCTTCGCGTCCGTTGGCAGCTTCTTCAATCAAAACCAGACCCAACTGGCGTAGGGCACGCAAAATTCCCATACGGATCATTTTGCTGTCGTCCACTACCAGCACACGCGCGCTGGCCATCGTATCTGCGGTCGAGGAACTTCTATCTGTGGCTGTAGTGCTTGCAGTCATGTCAGTACCATACATAGAAATAATTAGTGCGGCAATCCGCCCACCGCGTCCACAATGGCACGGGGCATATCGTTTAGCATAACGGCGCGGTCAACCACGCCTAGCTCAATGGCCGCGCGCGGCATACCATACACCACACAGCTATTTTCATGCTCGGCCAACGTACGCCCTCCCGCATTTTTAATGTGTTGCATGCCAATAGCACCGTCACTGCCCATGCCGGTCAGTAACACAGCCAACACATGAGCGCCAGCGACTTCCGCAGCCGAGCGAAACAGAACATCAACCGCTGGCCGGCAATGGTGGATGGGAGGCGATTGGGTTAAACGTACCCGGTAGCCACCCCGGTCCACAATAGCCATATGGTAGTTGCCCGGAGCGAGCAGGCATTGCCCTGCTAGCAGGGGTTCATTGTCCACGGCTTCGCGCACTTCGTACGCGCTTAATTCGTTAATCCGTTCTGCTACAGCTTTAGAAAAAAATGCGGGTATGTGTTGCACCACAGCAATGGGTGGCAGGCTGTCTGGCAAGCTAGGTAGCAGAAAACGTAATGCCTCAACCCCACCGGTCGAAGAACCAATAACGATAAGTCGTTTGTCGTTATGCAGTGGAACGCGACGTACCTGATGGGTAATTTGCTGCACTTTGGCTACTAGGCCGGTACTGGCAGGTGAAGGTGCAATACTGAAGGCGTTACCAGTTTTGCTGGTCATAGATTCGGATGGTGCAAACGAGCGTCTGCGGGAGCGCGCCGCAGCTTTAACATGAAAAGCGAGTTTGCCTGCCAGCACACCAATAGAGGTGCTGCCATCGGGTTTGGCCAAAACTTCGCAAGCACCCGCATCCATGGCTTTGAGTGCCATTTGCGACCCCTGTTGCGTCAAGGAGCTAATCACAATCACTGGAATAGTAGATTTATCGGACTTTAATTTTCTTAAAAAGGTAAGTCCATCCATGCGTGGCATT
>CALPVM020000275.1 GCA_943327015.2 Akkermansia muciniphila | reverse complement strand
CTACAGCGCCACACCGCCGCGCTTGTGCTTGGGGCGCGCCGTTAGCTTGGAGTCATTGGCGCTTCAAGGCTTGCGCGATGGCCCACAAAAAGACGAAAAAGGCCGCCAATTTGATTGCCCCCACTGCGGAGCACCGGTTACTGTGCAGTTTGACACCAGCAAAAGCCTGACCTGCAGCGCCTGCAACAGCATTATTGACATATCACAAGGGGTTGGGGGAGAACTCAAACACGCGGTGCAGGATGAGCCAATAGAGCCGCTCATTAAACTCGGTAGTACCGGCACTTTCCAAGGGGCAACGTGGCAGGTAGTAGGTTATCAGCACCGTATGGGCACTGACCCCGCTCATCCCGACGAGTCTTTTGGATGGGAAGAATATTTGCTTTACAACGCCAAGCGTGGCTTTACTTTTTTGGTAGATTCGGTCGAAGGTTGGAGCTTAGTCAAACCCGCTACCGGCGCTCCCGCCTTGAGTAATGACCAGAAGTCTGCCAACTACTTGGGCACGCGTTATCTGCTTAAAGAAAGCTACACAGCAACCACCAACTACGTAGCCGGAGAGTTTTATTGGCAGGTACAACGGGGGCAGAAAACCACCAACCGCGATTACGCTCACAGTAACTCTTTATTGTCTATGGAGCAATCGCCGTCTGAGCTTACTTGGTCTGTAGGCAGCAAGCTTAATAGTGATACGGTTGCCAAGATGTTTAAACTCGAAGACAAAAAAGACTTGCTTAGCCGTTCAGACGCCCATCCGCTGGCGAGCAGTTCGGATGTTCCTTGGCAGCTCTATGTGTTTATTGGCTTCATGTTATTGGTGATCTTCTGGGCAATGTCAAGTAATGATTGCGATCCTAACGTCGAGAATTGCACAACGTCCCGTACCTCCGGTGGGTCTTTCGGTGGATATACCAG
Source organism: Akkermansia muciniphila (assembly GCA_943327015.2). GTDB lineage: Bacteria > Pseudomonadota > Gammaproteobacteria > Burkholderiales > Burkholderiaceae_C > Allorhodoferax. The sequence continues at coordinate 2,226 of CALPVM020000275.1, read as the reverse complement.
TGGCGGTGGGCATAAATAATTGGCAACGAATGAAGTTTTTTAGGAGATAACTATGGGTGCAGAGTGGATGAATGCGAACGTTTTTTTAGGCTCGATTGTTTATGCGCTGCTAGGCGTCGTAGTTTTTTGGATTTCTTTCATCGTGATTGACAAAATCACCCCCTATAACCTGTGGGAAGAGATTGTAGAAAAACAAAATATGGCTTTAGCCATGGTGGTAGCAGCCATGTCGCTGGGTATTTGCATTATTGTGGCCGCAGCTATTCATTGATGCAGGCAAGCAATAAAACAACTGCACCCCGACCGATAGAGTTGGCGTTACTCGTTTCGGTATTTTTTGTCGCTGCATGCGGTCTGCTTTACGAGTTAGCAGCAGCCACAATGGCATCGTATGTACTGGGTGATTCTGTATTGCAGTTTTCCACCATTATTGGCAGCTACTTGTTTGCCATGGGTATTGGCTCTTTCCTTTCTCGCTTTTTTGAGCGCCAGTTGCCTGCCCATTTTTTACGCATTGAGTTATTAGTGGCTCTGGCAGGGGGCTTTTTACCCGTTGTCTTGTTTTTATGCCACACCACTATGCCCGATTCGTTTCGGCTCATGCTCTACGGCATGGTTTTTTTGGTGGGGATGTTGGTAGGGCTCGAAATACCACTGGTGATGCGCATATTAAAACGCAATGTGCAGCTCAAAGAGTTGGTCTCACAGGTTCTTACTTTTGACTCTTTGGGGGCGCTTGCGGTGTCAATGGCGTTTCCGTTGTTGTTGGTGCCGCAATTGGGTTTGGTACGCACTGGCTTGCTTTTTGGCTTACTCAATGCCATGGTGGCGTTTTGGGCGTTGTGGCTTTTTAGGTTTGAATTGCGCCATTTCCAAGCCCATTTGGTGGCTACCATTTGCACCTTTGCTGTGCTGTTAATTGGCTTGCTTCTGTCCGACAGATTCACCACATGGGCCGAAGACAAAATGTACCAAGACAAAGTGGTTTTTGCCACCACCAGCCCCTACCAGCGCATTGTGCTCACCAACGCACCAGGCGAGGGGCGTGCCGGGTATCGGCTTTTTTTAAACGGTAATTTACAGTTTGCCGAGCGTGACGAATACCGCTACCACGAAGCCCTGGTTCATCCTGCCATGGCTGCTGTTACCGGCGCAAAAAAAGTAGCCGTATTGGGTGGCGGCGACGGTATGGCGGTGCGTGAAATTTTGAAATACCCGAGTGTTGAAAGTGTCACGCTGGTAGAACTTGACCCAGAGATGACGCTGCAATTTTCAACACAAACGATGTTGCGTAAACTTAACAAAGAAGCGCTGCATTCGCCCAAGCTCAAAATTATCAATACCGATGCCTTTAACTGGCTGGAAACTACGGCTGAGGTGTTTGATGTAATTGTGGTGGACTTTCCCGACCCCACCAATTTTGCGATTGGCAAGCTTTACACCAATGCGTTTTATGGCCTGCTAGATCAACGCCTGTCTGCCAGTGGCTACGCCGTGATTCAAACCACCTCACCCTTGGTAGCACGCAAAAGTTATTGGACCGTGGTGCAAACTATTGAATCGGCGGGTCTCACCGCCACCCCGTACCATGCCCATGTACCGAGCTTTGGTGAGTGGGGCTTTGTGCTGGCCAGTCGCCGACCATACCGGCTACCCACCAAGCTGCCAGAGGATCTGCGTTTTTTGAATTTAGCTAGTTTGCCGCTGCTGTTTGATTTTCCGCAAGACATGGGGCGGGTGCCGGCGCAGGTGAATCGGCTGTCTAATCAGGTGCTGGTAACTACGTATGAGATGGAGTGGGGGCGAATTGCGTTTTAGTATGCAACGCCGCCACTTTCTAGCCAGCGCCACACTCCCGTTATGGGGCTGTAACAATACATCAGAGGTGCAGGGCGGATTTATTGGCATCAACCACGAGCGCGGCCACATGCTGCGCAATCTGCCAAGCGCCACTGTGCCCGCCAAAACGCACCGCACCCGGGTGCTAATTTTGGGCGGCGGCATCACCGGGCTAGCAGCTGCGCGTGCGTTGCACCTCAAGGGCATGCACGATTTCGCATTGCTGGAACTGGAAGATACTGTAGGCGGTAATAGCCGTGCTACCCACATCAACGCCATTGCATGCCCAACGGGTGCGCACTACCTACCCGTGCCGACCGACGATGCGCCCGAGGTACAAAATCTGCTAGAAGAACTGGGTTTAAGGCAACGCATTGCAGGCCGCTG
>CALPVM020000274.1 GCA_943327015.2 Akkermansia muciniphila | reverse complement strand
TTGTCGTTGGGTACCACCAGCCCATAATCCACACCAATCACCCGGCCAAAACCACGGCAGGTATCACACGCACCGACGGCCGAGTTAAACGAAAACATCGACGCTATGGGCTCGGCATAGTGCACATCACTTTGCGGGCAGTGCAAACCACTCGAAAAGCGCCAGAGGTCGTCGTCTGCATATACATTCAGCCTTCCGGCACCGCGTTTCAGGCACAGCTCAATCGCCTCCATCACCCGAACTGGTTCTGCTTTGTCCAGCCGAAAACGGTCAGCCACTACATCCAGCAGTTTGCGCTGGCCTTGTGGGCTGTCGATGGTGCGCTCGGCCTGTACCCTTGTAAAGCCGCTGGCACTGAGCCATTGGGTTAATTCATCGGCGCTGGTGCTTGCGGGCAGTTCTACCGGAAAGGTAAGAACCAGACGTGGGTTGGTATCAAAACAGCGGCGTTGCAACTCTGCAAAAATGCTTTGCGGTGTGTCGTGCTGCACCGGTACTGCCGTTTGTTTGTCAAACAACTGTGCAGTGCGCGCAAATAGCAGCTTGAGGTGGTCGTTAAGCTCCGTCATGGTGCCCACGGTGGAGCGGGACGAGCGCACAGGATTAGTTTGGTCTATGGCAATCGCTGGTGGTACACCTTCCACCTTGTCCACTGCCGGTTTGTCCATGCGGTCCAGAAACTGGCGTGCGTAGGCTGAGAAAGTTTCTACATAGCGGCGCTGGCCTTCGGCATACAGGGTGTCAAATACCAGGCTCGATTTGCCCGAACCGCTGGGACCAGTAACCACGGTGAGCTCACCGGTACGGATGTCGAGGTCAATATTTTTGAGGTTGTGCTGCCGTGCACCACGGATGCGGATACTGCCTTGGGACATGGAATGTGCTCTCAAACAATGGAGTGCAATATTCTAGGCGCTTCAAGCCCGGCAAAAGGCTTGGGCGCCGATACCCGACCAGAACATGTGTGTTCGGCCAGATACCTGTGGCGATTTATTTGGCTTCAGTAGCGGGCGCAGAAGCAGCCGCAGCTGGCGTTGTAACGGGGACCACAACAGGCGCAGAGGCAGCGGGAGTTGGTTCGTGACTGGCCTCAATGCCATGGGTTTCACCACCCATATTAATGTCGCCGCCCTTGCTCAAAATAAACAATGCCAAACCAGCAAATATGATAAATCCGACAGCAATTTTCCACATGATGTTTCCTTTTTGAAAAAAAGGGCTCCGGATGGAGCCTTAAAACACTCTGGCATAGGAGAGCCAGAGTGATGGAGATTTAAATTAATAAGATTAGTCGTTGGCGTAAATATCCACGTCTTTGGTTTCTTTGACGAACAGCATACCAATCACGAAGGTTGCACCTGCAATGATGATGGGGTACCACAAGCCGTTGTACATGTTGCCGGTTTGGGCAACGATAGCAAACGCCATCGTGGGCAGCAAGCCGCCGAACCAACCGTTACCAATATGGTAGGGCAAGCTCATAGAGGTGTAGCGGATGCGGGTGGGGAACATTTCTACCAGCATCGCAGCAATCGGGCCGTACACCATAGTTACCAAAATTACCAGGTAAGACAGAATCACAATAACAGTGAGTTTGTCAAACTTGGCCATATCGGCTTTGGGTGGGTAGCCGGCGGCTTTGAGCGATTCAGAAAGGGTTTTCTTGAATTCATCGCCTTTGGCTTTGGCTTCTTCTTTGCTCAGACCTTTAGATGAGTAGCTGGTAATGTTGGTTTGACCAATCGCAATCACAGCGGGCGTGCCTGCAGTGCCCACAATAGTGTCATAGCTCACCGATGAACTGGCCAGAGCTTGTTTCGCAATGTCGCAAGAGCTGGTGAACTTGGCGGTGCCTGTGGGGTTGAACTGGAAAGAGCACTCTGCAGGGTCCGCGGTAATGGTAATTTTGTTAGCAGCTTGTGCGGCGGCCAAGTCGGGGTTAGCGGCTTTGGTGAGCGCGTTAAACACCGGGAAGTAAGTAACTACTGCTAACAAGCAACCTGCCATGATGATGGGTTTGCGACCGATTTTGTCAGACAGCGAACCAAACACAATAAAGAACGGTGTGCCGATGATCAAAGAAATAGCCACCATGATGTTGGCGGTTGCACCGTCTACTTTAAGCACTTGGGTCAAGAAGAACAGGGCATAAAATTGACCGGAGTACCACACCACGGCCTGGCCGGCAGTCAAACCTACCAGTGCCAAAATCACGATTTTGAGGTTTTTCCATTGGCCGAAAGATTCGGATAACGGTGCTTTAGAGGTCTTGCCTTCAGCCTTCATTTTGGTAAAGGCGGGAGACTCGTTCATGCTTAAACGAATGTACACCGATACGGCCAACAGCAAGATCGACACAATAAATGGTACGCGCCAGCCCCATTCGGCAAAGGCAGCTTCACCCACCACTGTACGGGTACCCAAAATCACCATCAGGCTCAGGAACAAGCCCAAGGTGGCGGTGGTTTGAATCCATGCAGTGTAAGCGCCGCGTTTACCATGTGGAGCATGTTCAGCGACATAGGTGGCAGCACCACCGTATTCACCGCCGAGTGCCAAGCCTTGTAGCATGCGCAAAGCGATCAGGATGACTGGAGCTGCAACGCCAATGGTGGCATAGTTGGGTAATATGCCAACAATAAAAGTTGATATACCCATAATCAGAATAGTCACCAAGAAGGTGTACTTGCGGCCAATCATGTCACCCAAACGGCCGAATACCAATGCGCCAAACGGACGCACAATAAAACCTGCAGCAAACGCCAGTAACGCAAAAATGAAGGCAGAGCCTTCGTCTAAGCCGCTAAAGAACTGCTTCGCAATAATGGCGGCCAGTGAGCCGTACAGGTAAAAGTCGTACCATTCAAAAACGGTACCTAGCGAAGAGGCAAAAATAACCTTTTTCTCTTCTGCTGACATCGGCCGGGGTGCGGTAGTTGCCATGATGTTGTCTCCTTAAAGTTAGTTCAATAGCACCGGAACCAGTGCCTAGGTTGAACTATCTAATACTGCTCTGACAACACTCTGACGTGCAACTTGCAAAGCCTTACGGCTGGCTGAATGCAAACTTACACAAGCCGGAAAATCCGGTATTTAGGCAGCTATGCGCCGGTTCAAAATGGCATTGGCTGTGCGCGAGTAGGGTTTGCGTTGTAAAAAACTGCTGATG
>CALPVM020000273.1 GCA_943327015.2 Akkermansia muciniphila | reverse complement strand
TGGGTTGATAATGCTGCACCCGTTATGTTTCCACCAGCAGCCGCAATGGTGTAATCCTTTGGGTCAACCAACCAACTACCACTTTGCCCCTGCGCAGCTTTGGTGGTAATAACAGCCAATGGATCAATATTAACAGTGTGACCCGATGTTTCAATAAACCCACCGTTGCCCCCATTAGGCGCAGAAGCATCCAGCTTGCCGGCCACGGTGGTTACACCACCCAGCAATTTAATAACGCCTTCATGCTCCTGCACGGTGGTGGCACGCACAATGCCGGTGTTGTTAATGGCACCTTGGCTCAGGCGGCTTGCAGCGTCAGTGCTCATTAGCACCCAGCCGCCTTCGGCTTCAATCAGGTTTTTGTTGTCAATCAGTCCATCCACCGTGGCTTTGTCTACCTTAACCTCTATCAACCGGTCACCGGCAAAGTCCAAACGCAGCTCATCGCCGGTAGCAAGTGCCACTGTACCCAAACGCGCGGAAATGACGCCTTCGTTGCGTACTTCGGGTGCCAAAAGCGCGATATATCCACCGTCTGCCGCTTTCAACGCCCCTTGGTTGACAATGCTACCAGCGCCATCTTTAACCAAGCGGTAGTTGCCGCCCATAAAGTCGGTATTGCCAAGGTTCATGCTGGTAGCCAACAAGCCACCAGCATCTACCCGGGCTGTGTTGCTAAACATGACACCGTCCGGGTTGAGCAACCATACCTGCCCATTGGCGCTGAGAGCGCCATCAATAACCGACCGACCGGTGTTGGCCGCTACACGGTTCAGGGTAATGGCCGAGGCGGAGGGTTGGTTAAAGCGTACCGATGCATCACGACCAATGTTAAAAGTTTGCCAGTCAATCACCGCCTTGTTGCTGGACTGATTGACCTGCATAGCCGTGCCGTTTTGCGAGATGGCTGCATTGCCTGCACTAACAACACCCACAGTTGGTAAAGCTTCGGGAGCCGCCTGCGCGTGGGTGGGTAATGTGAGCAAACCGGCACTGGCCAGCATCAGTGCAAGCGTGGTGTTTGTGAGTTTCATTGGCAGCATCCAATACAAAAAGAATTATTACCATCGATTTTGAGCAATTAAGCCCAAAATTTGTCAGGATAATTCTAGACTAGAATCAACAACTTCCGCGCTGCCACGCCGTAATTATTAATGCCTAAAGTGCCGCACCCCACTAAACACCATAGCCACACCACGCTCGTTGGCAGCAGCAATAACCTCGTCATCGCGCATACTGCCACCGGGCTGAATAATGCATGTAGCACCTGCATCCACCACCACATCTAAGCCATCACGGAATGGAAAAAACGCATCGCTCGCCACCACAGTTCCCTGCAGTGACAAGTTAGCGTGACCGGCTTTAATGCTGGCAATACGTGCTGAATCTAGGCGGCTCATTTGCCCGGCGCCCACGCCCATGGTCATGCCGTTGGCGCAAAATACAATCGCGTTCGATTTAACATACTTAGCCACTTTCCAGGCAAACAACAGGTCTTGCAGCTGCGCTTTAGTAGGCTGCAACTTTGTTACTACTTTCAGGTCGGCCAAGGTCAACACGTGGTTGTCGGCGGTTTGCATCAGCAAGCCGGAACCAATGCGTTTAATGTCAAAGGTGTTGCGTGCTTTGTCCCAAGCGGCTACACCACCATCGGGCAGCGTTATTTGCAGAATACGCACATTCACTTTGCTTTTAAACACTGCCAATGCATCTGGCGTAAAGCCGGGTGCCATCAGCACCTCCACAAACTGCTTGGCCACCTGCTGGGCTGCGGCCTCGTCTACCGTGCAGTTAAAAGCAATAATGCCGCCAAAAGCCGATGTCGGGTCGGTTTGAAACGCTTTGCTGTAAGCCTGCAATGCATCGGCTCCCACAGCCACGCCGCAGGGGTTGGCGTGCTTCACAATGACGCACGCAGCACCATCTGTGGCGGGGTCAAAACTTTTAACGCATTCCCAAGCGGCATCGGCGTCGGCAATGTTGTTGTAGCTCAGTTCTTTGCCTTGCAATTGCTGTGCTGTGACCAACGAGCCGGGCAGCGGGTTTACATCGCGGTAAAACGCTGCTTGTTGGTGCGGGTTTTCGCCGTAGCGCAGGTCTTGTAACTTAATATACCGGCCATTGGCCTGCGCTGGAAATGGCTGCACCGCTGGCGTGCTGTTGCCTTCTTCAAAGGTGAGTGCAGACAAATAATCGCTAATAGCACCGTCGTACTGGCTGATGCGGTTAAATGCCGCAACAGACAACGCAAACTTGGTTTTGGTGCTTACCTTGCCGTCTGCTTTTAGTTCGGCAATAACACCTGCGTATTGCGAGGCGTCGGTCAATACAGCCACGTCTTTCCAGTTTTTAGCAGCACTACGCACCATGGCCGGGCCACCAATGTCAATGTTTTCAATCGCGTCTTCCAAGGTGCAGCCGGGTTTGGCAACCGTGGCCTCAAACGGGTACAAATTAACCACCAATACATCAATAGTGTCAATGTTATGCTCTTGCAGGGCGGCCATATGCTCTGGCACGTCACGTCGCGCCAGCAAACCACCATGCACACGGGGGTGCAGGGTTTTAACACGGCCATCCAGCATTTCCGGAAAGCCCGTCATTTGCGCCACCTCGGTCACAGGCAAACCCGCATCGGCCAGCAATTTGGTGGTACCGCCGGTTGATAGTAGTTTAATGCCCAGACTGTGCAAGGTTTGCGCCAGTTCAACAATGCCGGTTTTGTCAGATACAGATAGTAGTGCGATCATACAATGCTTTTTAAAGTTAAGTTGCTTATTCGGTCAGGCCGTGTTCCAGAAGTTTTTTGCGCAGGGTATTGCGGTTCAAACCCAACCACTGCGCCGCCTTGGATTGGTTGTTGTTGGCTTTTTTCATCACCTCTTCCAACAGCGGTTTTTCTACGGTGCGCAGCAGCATGTCGTACATGCCAGCCGGCTCGGACTCGCCTAAATCAATAAAGTAACGCTCCAGGCTTACCCGAATACTGGCGTCAATACTGTTGTCACTCATACCATGGTCTCCACTAATTCTGCTGCAACTTCAGCACTCGCTTGCAGCGAGGGCATCCGGTCCATTGTTTGATTGAGTTCATCCATAAAATTCTCAACTGCCAGCACTTGCAACTCGCAGTTTTCCAACGTGTTTAAAACATCCATAAAAGGTTCGGCCCCAGGC
>CALPVM020000272.1 GCA_943327015.2 Akkermansia muciniphila | reverse complement strand
TAGAAGATACCATTTAACAATCTATTTGGTATGCATTGGGGTGCTGAAATGTCTGAAACAAGCTTGTTGATTAAAAAAATTCCGCCTGATTTAAAGGATTGGTTAGCTGCTGAAGCTTCACGTAACCATCGTTCTATGAATAAAGAAACTATTTTTCTGCTGCAAGAGGCACGGATTCAGCGAAACCAAGTGGGTAAGACCCAACGTGATATGAATAGCATCAAGGACATATTACAGGCGATGCATGCTCTACCGGTGCTGGATGCCCGACCTGTAAACCAAGCCTTGTACGGTATCGACGGCTTGGCTCGGTGATGCAATTGCCAGCAAAGTTAGACGCTGCAGTCATTGATTCCTCCGCATTGATAAGCATTTTGATGGGCGAGCCAGCAGGGGTTCTTTTTGTTCGTGCCTTTCAAATGACGGGCAGTTTGTATATTGGTACTGCTACGCGGGCTGAGACTTGGCTTGCAGCATTCAACGCCAAAGGATTGGCTGGTGCGCAGTTGGTAGAGGAACTGTTAGTTTCACTGCAAGTACAAACTGTGGACTTTACGCATAGTTCTTTGCAATATTTTGTGTATGGTGGTGAACGATATCACCATAAAGTAAATGCAAAATCCAAGCTCAATTTGGGCGATTTATATACCTATTCAACAGTGCAGGAAATGGGATTGCCCCTTTTTTACCAAGGTGCAGACTTTTTAAATACGCCCATTCAGAGTGCAATGAAATTGTTGGGCTACGGTGTGTCTGAAAAGGGCGAGCCGGTGGTAATGAACTAAAAGCTAAAAATTGATAAGCGCTATACTCACCCTGTTTTAAAAAAATGGATGTCGAATGGGCTTTAGACTCGAAACGCGCTGGGGCAGACTAAAAGCATGGCTGAGCATGCATTTGGTGGATCATGGATTTGTGCGTGCCATGTACAACAATTTTTACGCTTTAAGCGATACCATGTACCGCTGCAGCCAGCCCAGTCCAACCCAAATACAGCAGTATCATGCCCAATACGGCATCAAAACCATTTTAAATTTTCGTGGCGAGAATCCTTACGGCTCCCACTTTCTGGAAGTCGAGGCGTGCGAAAAGCTGGGCATTAAGTTACAGATGTTTCGGCTTTATTCGCGCCAGCCACCAACTGCACAAGATATCCACGACCTCAAAAAAGTATTTGCTGAGTTGGAGTATCCCGCGCTCATGCACTGCAAATCCGGTGCCGACCGTGCTGGCATGGGGGCGACCCTGTACCGCATTTTGCATTTGGGGCACGATGTAAAAACGGCCCTGGCTGAGCTCAACTGGCGCTATGGCCATTTTCGTAAGTCCGAGGCCGGGGTGCTCGACTTTTTTCTGGAAACCTACCTCGCCCGTAATGCACGTTCTCCCATCGGCTTTATGGAGTGGTTAGATACCGAATACGATATTGACAGCCTGCGTGCCACGTACGAGAAAAGTGGCTGGTCCTCGTTGGTAGCTGATAAGTTGTTACAGCGCGAATGACCGGATCTATCCATTTGTACCGCCGGTTGTTGGGCACGATACGCCCTTATCGTGGCGTGGTTGCGTTATCTATTGTTGCCATGATGGCAGCCGCCGCCTTGGAGCCGGTGTTACCTGCTTTACTGAAGCCATTGGTCGATCAAAGTCTGATCGCCAAAGACCCGACCTCGCAGTGGCGGGTGCCTTTGCTGTTGATGCTGGCGTTTATGGTCAAAGGCTTAGCCGAGTATGTGGCTAATGTGGCCAGCCAGTGGATTGCCAATAAAGCAATTACCGACTTGCGCCAGCAGGTATTTGCCCACCAGATGCACTTGCCTTTGTCCGACCATTTGGAGCAGAGCAGTGGGCGCATGATGTCGCGCATTTTGTACGACATACCCCAAGTGGGTGCTGCCTTGTCCAATGCATGGATTGTGGTGCTGCGTGACAGTATGGTAATTGTTGGTTTAACCTCGTATTTGGTATATACCGCTTGGGAGCTAACACTTTTAATTGTGCTCATTGCCCCCATAGTGGCGTGGCTAATAGCCATAGCCAGTTCCAAAGTGCGTGGCGGTAACGAGGCCATGCAAGAGACGAACGGAAAAATGACTGGCGCCATTGAGCAAAGTTTAGTCGGGGTGCGCGAAATCAAACTTTTTGGAACGCATGCGCATGAGGCAGGGCGCTTTGCCCAAATTACCGAAGATCTGCGCCGCCACACTATGCGTACTGTGCGTGTTTCTGCGCTCAATGTGCCACTGGTGCAGGTGTTGGCTGCTACAGCAGTGGCTGCAGTCATTTACGCTGCATCGCAGCTTTCTGCTCAGGCACGTTTGTCGCCTGGCGAGTTTGTGGCGTATGTGGCGGCCATGTCGATGCTGTTTGAACCCATACGGCGACTCACCAATATTAACGATGTGATCCAGCGTGGTTTGGCGGGGGCACAAAGTTTATTTGATCTGCTCGATTTGCCTGCTGAGCCGGATGTACCTAGCAGCTCGGCCGCCCGCGCTAAAGGACATTTGCAGTTTGAGCAGGTCGGTTTGCGCTACCCCGCACAAGACGCATGGGCTGTACAAGACTTTACCCTAGATTTGCAACCCGGGCAGACAGGGGCTTTGGTGGGTGCATCGGGCAGTGGCAAGAGTAGCGTTATTCATCTGGTGGCGCGTTTTTTTCAGCCCACCAGTGGGCAGATTGTGCTGGATGGAACGCCCATCAATCACATGGAGTTGGCAGCCTTGCGCCGGCAGATCAGCTGGGTTGGGCAGCACGTGGTGCTGTTTGATGACACCATAGCCGCCAATATTGCTTATGGCAGACCTGAGACTTCGCAGCAAGACATTATTGCAGCAGCCAAGTTGGCCAATGCATGGGAGTTTATTGAAGCCTTGCCCGAAGGCTTGGCATCGCGCGTTGGCGTTAATGGCAGTCAGTTGTCTGGTGGACAGCGCCAGCGTATTGCCATTGCCAGAGCGTTCTTAAAAGATGCGCCTATTTTGTTGCTTGATGAAGCTACCTCAGCCCTGGACAATGCATCGGAACGCGCTGTTAAAGAGTCCTTAGCTTTGCTGCGTAAAAACCGCACGGTGTTGGTGGTAGCGCACCGTTTGTCTACCATCCGGGATGCTGATCGTATTGTGGTATTGGAGCACGGCCACATTAAAGAGCAGGGCGACCATGCCAGCCTGTTGCAAGCCGGTGG
>CALPVM020000271.1 GCA_943327015.2 Akkermansia muciniphila | reverse complement strand
TCACCGGCAGGGGCATCAAAATGTGGCTTAGGTTTGTGTGCAGGTCGACGTTGGTGCTCTTGACGCACTTGGTCCAGCATGTCCTGGCGCACAGCATCGTCTGCAGTGCTGAACTCTTGCCACCAGTCTGCCAGTTGCTCGTCTACCTCGCCGGCATCGGCACGCAATCGCATAAAGTCAAATGCAGCCCTAAAACGCGGCTGATCGACCATCGTCATGGGGGAGCTACCCATGCGCTTTTCAAACCGGGGTTGCAGCAACCAGATTTCGCGCATATCGCCAGCAAGTCTGCCACGCCCTGAGACATCGCCAATGCGGGTATTGAACACGTCTTCAATCGCATCCTGCAACGCAGGATGGCTGTTTTGGTGTTGTTGGCGGCGGCTCCAGCCTTCGCGCACGTCCGACCACAGCACACAGGCCAGCAAAAAGCTGGGCGCCACACCTTTGCCCTCGCCCACCCTACGGTCGGTGTCCATCAAGGCGGCAGCCACAAACGGCATGTCGGAACGCTCTACCACTACGTCTAGCAAGGGGTAAATGCCACGTGCCAAGCCCAGCTTTTTAAGCTGCGCAATCGATGCCAAGGCATGGCCGGTTTGCAAGAGTTTAAGCATTTCGTCAAACAAACGGCTTTGGGGCACGTGGTTTAGCAATTGTTGGCTGGCAACCAGGGGGGCGGCAGTTTTGGCATCCAGCGTAAACCCGAGCTGATCCAGTTTGGCAGCAAAACGCACCGCCCGGATAATGCGTACCGGGTCTTCGCGATAGCGTGTGGCTGCATCGCCAATCATGCGCAGAGTGCGGTTTTTAACGTCTTTAATACCGTTGTGGTAGTCCACCACAATTTGCGACTCCGGGTCGTAGTACATGGCGTTAATGGTGAAGTCGCGCCGCGCCGCGTCTTCATCTTGCGGACCCCACACGTTGTCGCGCAAAACACGCCCGGACGAATCCACAGCATGCTGCATTCCCACCAGTTCGCTTTTGCTGGTTTTTTCGTTGCCGGCCACTTGCTCAGCAGCGGCGTTATCTAAAAAGGCACGAAAGGTAGACACTTCGATGACCTCGTGCTCGCGCCCGCGTCCGTACACCACGTGCACAATCCGAAAACGCCGCCCGATAATAAAAGCGCGCCGAAACAGTGCTTTAACCTGCTCTGGCGTAGCATTGGTAGCCACGTCAAAGTCTTTGGGGCGCAAACCCACCAGCAAATCGCGCACCGCTCCGCCCACAATGTAAGCCTGAAACCCTGCTTGCTGCAGCGTGCGAACCACGTTTTGCGCACGCTCGTCCACCAGCTTGGGGTCAATGCCGTGGGTTTGTACCGGCACCTCTACCCGCTTGCCAAACTTTGGCTTGGCTGAACGGTTACCAGAGGTTTTACCCAAAATTTTGTCTATAAAGTTCTTAATCAAGTCAATATCCTAAGCAAGCACTTGCCGCTGGTCAGTTAAACAAATCAAGTATGCGCCAGCCTCTTTGCTGCGCTACGGCACGCAAGTTAGCATCGGGGTTGGTGGCAACCGGCACAGTGGCTTTTTCCAGCAGCGCCAAATCGTTGATGGAATCTGAATAAAAGGTCGTATGCACACTCTCCCACCCCAGACCACGCGCCTGCAACCACTGCGCAACGCGCGTGACCTTACCCTCGCGAAACGATGGCACTCCGGCAATTGCACCGGTATACCAGCCCGTTCCGCCAGCAGCACTATCGCGCTCCAGCTCTACTGCAATGAGCTCATTCACGCCAAAGGCATGTGCAATCGGGCGTGTTACAAAAGAATTGGTAGCGGTAACAATAATAACCTGCTCGCCCGCACGCTGGTGATTTTGCACCAGTTCCAGCGCTTGCGGCTTGATGGCCGGCTGCACCACGGTTTGCATAAAGTCGTTGTGCGCAGCCAAAGCTTGCGCTTCACCCTGGCGGCAAATAGCTGCTGTAGAAAAGCGCACATAAGCGTGTAAATCGAGTTTTCCGGCCTGGTATTGGGCATAAAAATGGTCGTTTTGCTTTTTGTATTCTTCACCATCGGTCCAGCCACGGGCGGTCATAAAGTTGCCCCATGCGTGGTCGGAGTCCAACGGTAGCAAGGTGTGGTCCAGGTCAAAAAGTGCCAGTTTAATAGTGCTCATGCGTTATCCATCATGGATTTTATAAGGGGTATGGTAATGGCGCGTTGGGTTTGCAAAGCGTATTGATCAATACCGTTCAACAGCTCCATCAAGTGCCCTAAATCACGGCTAAACCGGGTCAGCATGTAGTCCAAAACTTCATCACCCAACACCAAGCCACGGTCTACAGCCGATTGGCGCAATACCTGACGCTGCCCAAGTTCATCCAGCGGCTGCAATGCAAATACATGGCCCCAGCCTAGTCGGGTGCGCACATCATCACGCAAAGGCAAAGCCACCGGCGCCCATTGCCCTGCTGCCAGTACCGGACAACGCAATGTTTGGGCGTTAATTAACCAATTAAATGCTTGATGTTGCTGGGCTGCATTGTACAGATGCACATCGTCCAGCAAAATAGCGGACCACCCTTGATCAAACACGCGCTCACCATGTACGGAGGCATCCAGCCAGCCCAAGCGGGCACCTTGGTTGTGCAACTCATGGGCAACAGCCTGTAATAGATGGCTTTTACCACTACCGGACTCACCCCAAAGGTAGGTCGGCACGTCCGCAGCGCCGCCCTGTAGCCAACTATCAAGATGTGCCACCACATCAACATTGGCACCCACACCAAAATTAGCCAAGGTGGGGCCAACGGGCAAACCAATATCCAGTACCAGTTGCTTCATGGGCAGCTACTAGCCCACAAATTGCATAACAGCAAGTACAGAGAGCAGCCCTTTAAGGACGGCATAAGGCACCAGACGGCAAAACTTTTTTGTGTTGATGAATAGTGCATACAAAAATGGCGGGGGCGAAACCTTTAAAATCTCCGTAATTCTATAGGTTGCAGCACGGGCAGTAACCACCCAACCATTTCATGACACAAAATAACACTTCCTCCACACCTTTATCCTACAAAGCAGCCGGCGTTGACATTGACGCTGGCGACGCTCTGGTAGAACGCATTAAACCCTTGGCCAAAAAAACCATGCGTGAAGGCGTTTTGGCCGGCATTGGCGGCTTTGGTGCGCTGTTTGAAGTTCCCAAACGCTACAAAGAGCCAGTGCTGGTTAGC
>CALPVM020000270.1 GCA_943327015.2 Akkermansia muciniphila | reverse complement strand
GGTTTCCATCAGTGCCAGTGCCATGCCGGCGGCCACGGCCGGTCGTGCCAGCGGTAGGGCTACTTCTAGCAAACGCCGGCGCAGTGGTGCGCCCATCAGGCGGGCAGCTTCCATCAGGTGGGTTGCACGCTCGCCCAGTGCGGTGCGTGCCAGCAAATACACATAGGGGTAAAGCGCCAGACTAAAAATGCACACAGCACCCATGACGCTGCGCACTTCCGGCAACAGGCGGCCTTGCAAGCCGGTAACCTCGCGCAGCCAAACCTGCATTGGCCCGCTGTACTGCAAAAAATCGGTGTATGCGTAGGCTAACACGTAGGCTGGCATGGCTAATGGCAGCAGCAAGGCCCATTCAAAAAAGCGTCTGCCAGGAAAGTCAAACAGGGTTACCGCACAGGCGGTAGCCATACCAAGCCCTAAAACACCCAAGGCCACCCCGATGCATAAGAACAAAGTGGTGGACATGTAATCGGGCAATACGGTTTGTGCCATTGCAGCCAGCAATGCAAAACTGTGCGATGCCGATGCGCCCCACGGAACCATAGAGCCTAACACTGCCACCACAGGCAAAAACAACAGCAGCACCAGAAGGAGCAATATCCACCGATTAACAGACTTCACTATACACCCCAGTGTTACTGCCTAAACCGCTTGCGCGTAAGTGCCAGAGCAATCCAGAATGCCACCACCATGGTGACCAGCAGAGCGCCGCCATGGAGTAAAACGTCAGTGGGCCACTGGTCCATAAACAAAGGACGTATCAGTGCCACGGCGTGGCTGAGCGGCAGCCACTCAGCAATGTGTTGTAGCCATCGTGGCAATTGTTCTAACGGAAAAAACACCCCGCTTAAAAACATCATGGGAGTCAGGAACAGCGTAAAGTAGTAGGTAAAAAAGTCGTAGCCTTTAGCTAGCGCATTAAAAATAAGCGCAATGCAGCTAAAGGTCATGCCCACTAGCAGCAGCAGTGGCCAAGCCACCAGCAGTTTGGGGCTATGACTGATTTGCAGCGCCAGCATGACGCCCAAAATGGCGGTGACGGTAAATAACGATTTAAACGCGGCCCAAAGCATTTCGGCTAGCACAATGTCGTCCAGACCCACGGGTGCATTCATGATGCCGTCCCAGGTTTTTTGCACGTGCATGCGTGAAAATGCAGAATACAGGGCTTCAAACGAGGCGGCTTGCATGGCGCTCATGCAAATGGAGCCACTGGCCAAAAACAAAATGTAGGGCACTTGTACTGCACCGTCTGCACTCTGCAGGGTAATTTGCCCCACCAATGCCCCCATACCGTAGCCAAATGCCACTAGCCAAAGCAGCGGTTCGGCAATATTGCCCACTAAGCTGGGCAATGCCAGTTTGCGCCAAACCAGCAGGTTGCGTAAAAAGACAGGCCAAAAGCGCAGTGAGAGTTGGGGTGCACGCCAGATACTGTTTGTCATGTTATGCATTCTCCCGAATTTGCCGACCGGTGAGCTTTAAAAATAAATCTTCCAGATTGGCGGGGCGGTGCAGGGTGCGCAAATGGGGTTGTTCGTTCAGCGCTTGCAGCAAGGCGCTGGCGTTGGTGGTATAAAAAAACACGGTTTCGCCACTCACTTCTACACGGCTGGCCAGTTCACGGATCGGGTGCTGCATCAGTGCCAAAGCACCTGCGCCATACACCTCCACCACTTCGGGTTCCAGATGTTGGGTAATTAAATCGCGGGGGGTGCCTTCGGCAATTTTACGGCCATGGTCCAGCACCAACAGGCGGGAGCACAGGCGCTCGGCCTCATCCATAAAGTGCGTGGTCAGTAATATCGATTTACCCTGCTGCAGCAGCATCTGCAGGCGCTCCCACATCAGGTGCCGCGCTTGCGGGTCAAGGCCGGTGGTAGGTTCATCCAGCAGCAATAGCTGCGGGTTGTTAATTAGTGCGCGCGCTAAACTGAGCCGCCGCTTCATGCCGCCGGATAGTTCGCCCGGCTTGGCGTTAGCCTTGTGGCTAAGTGATGCAAATTGCAGCAGCGGGTCAATGCGTGTGCGAATGTCAGCGTCTTTGAGGCCGAAGTAACGGCCATACACCAGCAGGTTTTCGGCGCAGGTAAAGTCGGGGTCAAGTGTATCCATTTGGCTAACCACGCCCCAATGCGCCTTGATTTTGAGGGCGTCTTGCGGCATATGCATGCCTAAAGAGCTGATGTTGCCACTGTCGGGTGTGGTAAGCCCCAAGCACATGCGGATGGTAGTCGTCTTGCCAGCCCCATTGGGGCCAATGACGCCCAAGCACTCCCCCGGCGCAATATCAAAAGACAGGTCGTCTACTACGGTTTGGTCACCAAAGCGTTTGGATAGGTGACTGACGCTAAACAATGCAGATTGCATAGGATTATTGAAAAGCTACTTCGGCAAAACTGCGTAGTTTACGGCTATGCAATTGGTCAATGCCTTGCTCACGCAGCAATGCCAAGGCGCGCATGCCAATGCGCAAATGTTGATCGACCCGTTCGCGGTAAAAGTGGTTGGCCATGCCGGGAAGCTTGATTTCTCCATGCAAAGGTTTATCGCTTACGCACAACAAAGTGCCATACGGTACCCGAAAACGGAAACCATTAGCCGCAATGGTGGCACTTTCCATGTCCAGCGCTACGGCACGGCTTTGGCTAAAGCGGCGTTGCGCCTGGTTGTCTGGCAGCAGCTCCCAATTGCGGTTGTCGGTGCTGGCCACGGTGCCGGTACGCATAATGCTTTTAAGCGCAGCGCCTTTAACCTGTGTGACATCGGCCACCGCTTGCTCCAGCGCTTGCTGGATTTCGGCCAAAGCCGGTATCGGCACCCATAGCGGTAGCTCTTCGTCCAGCACATGGTCTTCGCGTACGTAGCCATGCGCCAGCACATAATCGCCCAGTTGCTGGGTGTTGCGCAGCCCGGCGCAGTGCCCCAGCATAATCCAGGCATGCGGCCTTAGCACCGCAATGTGGTCGGTAATATTTTTGGCGTTTGCTGGTCCAACTCCAATGTTGACCATGGTAATGCCGGTGCGGTCAGCGCGCATCAGGTGGTAAGCCGGCATTTGCGGCAGGCGCGGCGGTGCTTTGCCGAGTGCATCAGATGCTTCAGGGTCCAGCCCGACCCTGCGGGTAATGACATTACCTGGCTCAACAAACGCTACATATTCGCTGTTCGGCTCGGCCATGGCCGCATGACCCAGAGCTATAAACTCG
>CALPVM020000269.1 GCA_943327015.2 Akkermansia muciniphila | reverse complement strand
TTGTCGAAGCATTAAAAACTGCTTTAGAGGAAATGAAAGCAGCTGATAAAAAGATGGCTGTTGCCTATGCTCAAATGCAGCATTTGGCGCATGTTGCCAGTAGGTGTCAATCTGAGTAAAAAAGACGTATGGCATTTGGAGCCGGTAGTGAGCCCAAAATAGTTTGATATAGCAAACCTTCTATGAAGGTGCGCAGACTAATGTGAGTTTGGATCTGTTCTTGAGCGACAATCTAACCATGACCACACTCTCAGAACTCCTCTCCCAATCGGTATCTCAGCCGTCCATTACGCTCCCTCCCAATTGGCTGCAAGGCCGCACCGCGTATGGTGGCGTGACAGCGGCACTGGCGCTGCAAACCGCGCTTCATGCATCGGACACGGCCAACGCATCCGCCTTGCCTCCGTTGCAAGCGGCACAAATTGGTTTTATTGGGCCGATGGCGGGTGCGTTGCGTTTTGAGTCAGCTTTATTGCGACAAGGTAAATCAGCCGCTACGCTGGCTGTGGATGGATTTGCCGAAGACCAAATCGGCTTGCGTGCCTCGTTTATATTTGCCCAAGGCCGGCCGAGTTCCATTGTGCACCAACGTGCTCCTATGCCGCAGCTCGATTCGGCAGAGTCATTTTCACCTTCGCCGGTGCGTGATGGTGCGCCGGCATTTTTAAGCAATTTTGATGTGCGCTACATCGGCAACACGCCGGTGTGTTCGGCGCAAACGCCGGATCTGCTGGCTTGGGTGCGCTTTGCTACTCCTGTAGATGATGTACACCCTGCGGTGGCTATGTTGGCTATGGGCGACTGTCTGGCTCCCGCTGCTATGGCCAGTTTTACCCAATTTGCACCTGCCAGTTCTATGAACTGGTCTGTGCACTTAGCGCACGTGGCCGATCCGGGTGAGTGGTTTTTGCTGCAATCACAAAGTCTGCATGCAGCGCATGGGTATGCGTATCAAACCATGCAGGTTTGGAACGCGCAGGGGCAGCCACTGCTTTTTGGTAGCCAAACCGTCGCGGTGTTTGCATGAGCCGCCGCGTTTCGTGGCAGTTTGCCCTTTGGGTTAAATGTGTGGTGTTGGTGCTCTGTGCTTCACTGGCCGGTTGTACGGCTTTGGCCAGTTTTCCGGTATCAGACCATTACGATGGCGAGCGTTTTTTTAATGTGCCACAAGAGCCGCGCAACGCGAGCAGCTGGAAAATATGGTGGTATTTTTTAACCACCAAGCGCGTGGCTACCGTACCAGCAGCGCCCATTCCGATTCAACGCCTGGACTGGCAGACTTGGCTGGCACTTCCTGATACGCAAGTGCACGTTGTGCGTTTAGGGCATGCTTCGTTGTTGCTCAAGTTGCATGGCCAGCGCTGGCTGGTAGATCCGGTGTTTAGCGAGCGCGTGTCGCCGGTAAGTTTTATCGGACCCAAGCGCTTTCATCCGGTGCCAGTGGATGTAGACAATATGCCACCTCTAGACGGTGTGCTTATTTCGCACGACCATTACGACCATCTGGATGCAGAAACCGTGCGCCGCATTCACCCCAAGGTCAAACACTTTGTCACTTCGCTGGGTGTGGGTACACGCTTGCGCGAATTTGGGGTACCCGCAGAAAAAATTACCGAACTCGATTGGCAGAAATCGCACCAAATAGCGGGGCTAACCTTTACCGCACAACCGGCGCAGCACTTTTCCGGTCGTAGCCTGTTTGACCGTAACAAAACGTTATGGTCATCGTGGGTGATTCAGAGCAAGCAGGGCAGTGATATGCGCAAAATTTTCTTTACGGCAGATACCGGATATTTTGCAGGCTTTAAGGACATTGGCAAAAAGCATGGACCGTTTGACTTGACGCTGATCGAATGCGGAGCTTGGGACGCGATGTGGTCAGGTATACATATGACGCCGGAAGAAGGTGTTCAAGCGCACATCGACTTGCAAGGGCGGGTTATGGCCACGGTGCACAACGGCACGTTTGACTTGGCGTTGCACCACTGGCGCGCGCCGTTTGACCGCAGTTATGCGGCTGCGCAAAAGCTAGGGGTTAACCTGGCTACCCCAATGATGGGCGAGGTCATGACGTTGGGTGCACCCATGCCGCAAAGCCGTTGGTGGGAGGGGTTGGAGTAACTCAATGGGCCAGTCCACCATATCCACCCTGTACATCTGTGCCACCACCCGGCTTGCTCAGCATTTAAGAAATAACCACAGCCTCACCCCAGCCGATGGTGCGTCAGTGGCTGTAACGCACCAGGCGCTTACCTTTGACCAATGGTTCAACTGGTTGCATGAAGAAATGGGGCTGCGAGGGCTTTGCAATGTGCCAGAACTCAACTGCTTGCCGCTGCAAAGTTTTGAAGAGCGGATACTTTGGGAGCAGGTCATTACGCGCCATCTGGGCGCAAATGCGAGCCTGCAGTTTGACATTGGCGCACTGGCCAAAACGGCTATGGAAGCGCATACCCTGAGCGTTGTGTGGGGTGTGCAGCTGGACGCTGGCACGTTAGAGGAAACATTGCATTTTGCACAGTGGCAGCAAGCGTTTATAGAAGAATGTAAAGAGCGTAATCGGGTGGATGCTGCACGCTGGCAACAGGCTTTGGTAAATAGCTTTGGTACCGCAGCTAAGCAACTTCATTTGCCCCGGCAGGTTTTTGTTGCAGGCTTTACCCGTTTGAACCCGATAGAGACCGCACTGGTGCAAGTGTTACAACAACTGGGCATTTACGCGGGTGAATATGCAGTCCACTTGCCTCACAGTACCACGGCTTCACGCTCTTACCCCGATGCTGCTGCTGAGGTGTTGGCCGCCGCTTTGTGGGCACAACAGCAACTAGAGCAAAGTCCTGAGGGCAAGTTTGCGATTGTGGCGGCGGATCTGGCGGGCTGCCGGCATTTGTTGCAAGATGCACTGGAAGACGTTTTGATGCCCAGCGCCGTGTTCGCAGTGAATGCAGAGGCGCCGCGCCCGTTTAACATCAGTCTGGGTGTTGCTTTGGCGCAGTTTCCTCTTGTGCATGGCGCGTTGCAACTGCTGCAAATGGTAGGTTCGGCACACCGGCTGGAGCAAGCCACATTCAGCCAATTACTGCGCAGCCCGTATTGGTCTGATGCACTAGGCGAGGGCAGCCAGCGTGCCTTGATAGAGGCAGAGCTACGCAAACGCCTTTCCCCTGCAGCGCCATTGCAAAAATATGCGCAAACCATGACGCGTCTACTC
>CALPVM020000268.1 GCA_943327015.2 Akkermansia muciniphila | reverse complement strand
GCGCTGCCACTGTGCAGGCATTCCACTCAAGCCCGCCAAACCACTGCCACGGCCCAAAGCCAATAAAATAGTTTCGACCTGGTCGTCCGCATGCTGCGCAAGGGCAATACCTGCCAGAGCAGGCATTTCATCTACTGAATTCGCCAAACTGCATAGGGCTTTATAACGCGCTTGACGCGCAGCATCCTCCGGACTTTGACCGGCTGCAGGATGGGCATTTACTCTTTGCACACGCAGTGGCACTGTAAGGCGTTTGCACACCTGCTGGCAGTGCGCCTCAAAAGCATTTGCGCTTTCCTGCAGGCCGTGATTAACATGCAGTGCCACCACCTGACCGGGCCATTGGCTTGCACACGCCTGCAATAAGGCTGTTGAATCTGCACCACCACTCAAAGCCACGCCCAACGGCAACGCAGGCTGAAAACGCACCATGGCAGCCTGCAGCGTTTGCGTCATAAAATCCCCTGCATCAACCTAGCGAGCAGCAGCCTTGGTATCGGTAAATCGTCCGTAACCTTGCAAGCGCTCATAGCGCCGATCAAGCAGTTCAGACACTTTAAGGTCACTTACCTGACGATAGGCATCGGTCAGTGCTCTTCGTAAAAAAGCAGCGGCTTGCTTTACATCGCGGTGCGCTCCACCTACGGGTTCATTCACAATTTTGTCCACCAAACCCAAAGCTTTTAGCCGGTGTGCGGTGATACCCAGCGCATCGGCCGCGTCCTGCGCTTTGTCGGAGGTTTTCCATAAAATCGATGCACACCCTTCCGGGCTGATCACAGAGTAAATAGAAAACTGCAACATAATGACTTGGTCTGCCACCGAAATAGCCAGCGCTCCGCCCGAGCCACCTTCGCCAATAATGGTTGTAATGATGGGTACTTCAAGCTGCGCCATTTCAAAAATATTGCGTCCAATGGCCTCCGACTGGCCGCGCTCCTCAGCATCAATGCCAGGATAAGCTCCTGGAGTGTCGACAAAGGTAAATACGGGCAGCTTAAATTTCTCGGCCAGCTTCATCAAACGCAAGGCTTTGCGATAGCCCTCGGGTTTGCTCATGCCAAAGTTACGCAGTCCGCGCTCTTTGGTGTCACGACCTTTTTGCTGCCCTACTACCATGCAGGGCGCACCGTTAAACCGTGCCAGCCCCCCCACAATACTCAGGTCATCGGCAAAATGCCGATCGCCGTGAAGCTCCTGAAAATGGGTAAATATTTCATTCACATAATCCAGTGTGTAGGGACGCTCAGGATGACGCGCAATTTTGGTAATTTGCCAAGGCGTTAGGTCACTGTAAATATCTTTGGTGAGCTGCTGGCTTTTTTTACTCAGCTGATCAATCTCCGCCGAAATATCTACTGCGGACTCGCTTTGCACATAACGCAACTCTTCAATTTTGCCTTCCAACTCGGCAATAGATTGCTCAAAATCCAAAAATGTTTTCTTGGCCAAAACCAACCTCCAGACAAAAAATCAATAGGCCACCGGTATTGGGTCCAAGGAACGCCAGATATACCAAGTTGCCACCGTTCTGAATGGAGCCCAAGCTGATGCTACTTCACGGGCATCACTGCGGCTCACTACTTCACCTGAAAAATAATTATGACTGATACCTTTGATTAAACCAATATCATCCAACGGCAATACATCGGGCCGCATCATGTAAAAAATCAGAAACATCTCGGCGGTCCAACGCCCGATACCCCGAATCGAGATCAATTCTTTAATGATAGCCTCATCCGACATGCTTTCCCAGTCTTTAACATGCAATGACCCATTATCAAAATGCAATGCTAAATCAACCACATACTCCACCTTGCGCGCACTCAAACCAGCCGCACGCATATCATCGACCTTGAGCTTTAATATATTGGCTGGAGTTACTTTTTCAGGCAATAAGGCAAAGCGATCCCACACTTTTTGCGCTGCAATAACAGAAATTTGCTGACCAACAATGCTTCGCGCCAGCGTCATGAATGGATCACGGCGGGTTTGTAGACAGCCATCGCCAAACTCAGGAATCAGGCGTTTCATAACGCGGTCTTTTTCCATCAAGTGGTCACAAGCCGCAGCCCAAAATGCAGGGGTAATTGCCGTTGTTTCCGACTGTATATCCATAGCCATTACTGCTGCGCCTCCCAGCTCGTGCCGCCAGCGGAATCCTTTAACACAATGCCCTGCTCCAATAATTGTTTACGTATCGCATCTGCCAGGGCAAAGTTTTTTGCGGCTTTGGCCGCAGCACGCTCTGCAATGCGCGCTTCAATCCAATCTGGAGTTACCGCTGCGCCTGCCTGCAAAAAATCCTTGGGCTTGCCCTGCAAAATACCCAAACAGGCACCCAAGGCTTTCAACAAACCCGCCAAAGCAGAGGATCGGCTACGATTTACCTCGGTGGCTAACTCAAACAACACCGATACCGCCTCTGGTGTGCCAAAGTCTTCGTCCATAGCCGCTTTAAATCGCGCTGCAAACGGGTTGTTCCAATCCACTAGCACAGAATCAGCAGACACGCAATCTAACGCTGTGTACAAACGCTTCAACCCTGTGCGTGCATCTTCAAGGTGGGTATCGCTGTAGTTCAAGGCGCTACGGTAATGGGTGCGGATGATAAAGAAGCGTGTGGTCTCGGGGTCAAACTTGGCCAAAATATCGCGAATCGTGAAAAAATTACCCAGACTCTTGGACATTTTTTCGTTGTCGCGCGTAACGAACCCGTTATGCATCCAGTAGCGTGCCAACGGTTTGCCAAACGCGCCTTCACTTTGGGCAATTTCATTTTCGTGGTGCGGAAACTGCAAATCGGCCCCGCCACCATGAATATCAAACGATTCACCCAGCAGCTCACAACCCATGGCGGAGCACTCAATATGCCATCCAGGGCGGCCTGTTCCAAAAGCACTCGGCCATTTTGCGCCTTCGGGCTCAGAATCTTTGGCAGATTTCCAGAGTACAAAATCCAGCGGATCTTCTTTACCTTCTGAAACTGCAACTCGCTCACCCGCACGTAAATCGTCCAGTGATTTTCCAGACAATTTTCCATAGCCATCAAACTTACGCACGCTGAAGTTCACGTCGCCATTAGAGGCTCTGTAGGCAAGTCCTTTTTGCTCTAACTTATCTATTAAACCGAGCATTTGCGGCACAAATTCGGTGGCGCGCGGCTCGAACGTAGGGCGCTCAATTCCTAAAGCATCGGCATCTTCGTGCAGGGCATCTACCATGCGGTTGGT
>CALPVM020000267.1 GCA_943327015.2 Akkermansia muciniphila | reverse complement strand
GGCTTACAAGATAGCTTTTTAGACTCCATGATGCATGTGGTAGAGCGCTACAAAGAGCATCCGGCATTGGTAGGTATGGAGATTTTTAATGAACCTTGGCTAGACCATGTCAATAGTTTGCTCACAGAGAATGGTGAGCAGGCGATCCCTGGCTTAAGCCAGCAATTGCTAATTGACTTTTATGCCAAGGCCATGCCGCGGATGGCGCAAGCAGCTCCCAAAAAACTTATTTTCTTTGAGCCCGATGTAGCCAAAAACTTTCCGCATGCATTTTCTGAAGCTTCTGCGGCGGTAAACAAGCCTTACGGTGCAATTATTCCAGCCACAATACCTTGGAAAACTGAGCAAACTGTATATGCGCCGCATTTTTATGTAGAGGCATTCTTTATGCCCGGCGATAAGGCAGATGGGTATCCCAAGCTCAAGGCATCCGACCCGGATTTAGATCTGAATATGGCCAATTCGGTGGCGGAAGCCAAGGCGTACAAGGCGCCTTTGATGATTGGTGAGTTTGGCTTCACAGATAAAAGCCTACGCTATGGTGAAGTATTGAACAAACTCATGGGTATGGCTGACCAGCATGCAGCCCATACTGCGCAGTGGGTGTGGAAAGAAAGCAGCCAAGATTCTTGGGGTTTTTATGATTTTAAAAACGGTAAGCCGGTTCTGCGTGAAAACACAGCCAAACTCACGGCACGTGCGTATCCGCAAGCCATTTCAGGGCGCATTTTGAATACCTCATTTAACCCTACTAATTATGAGTTAAATGTATCGTTTCGTTATCTTGAAACCAAGGCGCCCCACAGTTTGTTTTTGCCTATAAAATATGGATACAAAAAAGGCTACTCGGTAACATGCGACGGTACGCCAGTTAAGCCAACTTCTTCCGATGCTTATGGGCAAATTCAGGTTGAATGTGGCAAAGAAATTGGAAAAACCTACACCCTTAAAGTGGTCGCAAACTGATTTGCATTTACATTACGACTTGAAGAGACAAACGCAGTAAGCCATTGCACCGGCTAAAATTTCAAGAGAATTTATAGCCATGTGTTTTACTTATTGCCAAAGTACAAATTGCCTGTAACAATGGCACAGATTTTTTAAACCATAGCCTAGCCTAGACCACAATATACGGAGCAACATGAGGAAACTATCTTTACTTGACTTTGGCTTTTTTGTTTGCGAAACAGAAGCCAGTCCCAAGCACGTAGGGGGCTTGATGATTTGCAAGCGCCCAGCAAAGTCAACTGCTGCTTTTGTGAAAAACTTGCACAAAGAGTATTTGTCTCATACTGAGGTCAAAGCACCTTTTAATCGTGTAATCAGTTTTTCTAAAACATCGATGCCACGTTGGGAAGATGCTGAAGATATGGATTTGAAAGACCATATTTTCTACCACAAAATCGATGCATCTGGCGATGAGCGCAAGGCACTGTACGATTTTGTATCCAAACTGCACGAGCCGATGCTGGATCGTAGCCGCCCACTATGGGAGCTGCACATTATTGATGGTTTGGGTGACGGTCAATTTGCGGTTTACAACAAAATCCACCATTCCATTACCGACGGTGTATCTATGGTCGACTGGTTGGCTGACAGCTTGTCTAAATCTGCCGACGACACAGTTTTAACACCAGTCTGGACATTAAACCACGGTGGCTACAGCGTGCACCGCTCCAAGGTAGCGCAAGACCATTTGCAAGACCTGTGGGAAGAAGTGAGCGGTACTACATCCCGCGTTTTGGGCGTGGGTCGTTTGGCTGCCATGTTGTTCCTGGAAAGCGTGCGCCTTACTAAAAACGCTATCGCAATTCCATTTGTTTCCAGTACCAAAACCATGTTAACCGGCCAGGTAACATCAGGTCGTCAGTTTGCCACCGCTGCAGTAACTATGGAGCGTGTGAACGCCATTCGCAGCTTGACCCGTTCTACTTTGAATCACGTTGCCCTGACTTGTATGGATGGTGCGTTGCGCCGTTACCTGTCTGAAGAAGGCGTAGAGTTGTACCGTCCTATCGTTATTCAAATGCCGGTTAACCTGCGTGACGAAGGCGATAAAAAAGCGGGTAACAAACTCGGCATTATTCAGGTAGAACTGTCACCAGCAACCGATGATCCTTATGTTCGCCTGCGTAACATTGGCTTTAGCCTGCGCAATGTACGTAACATGATCAACAGCGTGGCACCTGAAGCTATTGAGTCCTACACCATTGTGACTGGCCTGATCGCCCAAATTGCAGAGTCTTTAAAGCTCAGCAACAAACTGCCACCAATGGGTAACACCTTGATTTCTAACATTGCAGGCCCCAAGAAAACAATGTATCTTAAGGGCGCTGAAATGGAAGAAATGCACCCCATCAGCACACTGCCACCCAGCAATTTGCTCAACGTGACATTGTTCAGCTATGCAGGTTCACTGTACTTCGGTATGGTAGCTACAGATGCATTGCCTAACCTTGACCGTTTGGGCAAGTATGTGGAAGAGGCATTCGTGGAACTGGAAGAGTCCATTTTGCAGCCATTGGCAGCATAAACTGGCTGTCTAGCCGCACTATTGCTCTCCTGAATAAGGCATCGCCCGGTTGGCGCGGTGCCTTATTTTTTTGATGGTGCAATTAGTGAGCTAACCCACTGAACGTAAAATAGCGGTATTTACAATTTTGCAATAAGCATTAACGCAAGGAATTTAGCAATGACAGCGCTCCCTCCCTCCATGTCTGATCGTGACGGAAAAATCTGGATGGATGGCCAGATGGTGGATTGGCGCGATGCCAAAATTCATGTGCTCACCCATACTTTGCATTACGGGTGTGGTGCATTTGAGGGTGTGCGGGCTTATAAAACAGAAGATGGCACGGCTATTTTCAGGTTGGCAGAGCATACAGACCGCCTTTTTAACAGTGCCAAGATTTTGCGCATGAATATTCCGTTTGCCAAAGAACAGGTAAACGAAGCACTAAAAGCAGTTGTGCGTGAAAACAAGCTGGAAAGCTGCTATCTGCGCCCCTTAACCTGGATTGGTGACCGTAAGCTCGGCGTGTCACCCAAAGGCAATACCATTCACCTGATGGTAGCAGCCTGGGCGTGGGGTGCTTATTTGGGCGAAGATGGCATGAAACGCGGTATTCGCGTTAAAACATCTAGCTATACGCGGCACCACGTCAACATTACCATGACTCAGGCTAAAGCGGTAAGCAACTACACCAATTCGATTTTAGCCAACATGGAAGCCACCGACGATGG
>CALPVM020000266.1 GCA_943327015.2 Akkermansia muciniphila | reverse complement strand
CAAAGTAAAGCAGTACCAACCCCCAGCACCATAAGCGCCACTCCTCCCCACAACAGACCATCGAAAAAACGGCGCTTTTCCAACTCCAGTTCGGTACCCAGTAACGCTAACCGCACTTGACCCATATCCAACAAAGTGGCCATCAGCCGGCGTGAGGCAGCGTAAATTCCTTCGTTAGGGGAGGGCATGGCTTACGACTATTCAGCTGCGTGTAGCCACTACACCCATCACCAAGCCCACTCCTGCGGCAATGCCAATAGAGCTCCAAGGGTGCTGGTGTACAAATTCATCAGCAGCGTGGCTGGCAGCTTTGGCCTGTAGCAGTGCTGCATTTTGCAATTGGCCTAAATCGACCTTGGCTTGGTCCAGCTTGGCTTGCAAACGGCTACGCACATGCGCTGCTTCTTCACCTGCCTGGTCCGCTGTCAAGCGTATCAGCTCTTGCGCGTCTGACACCACCACGCGTAAATCTCCTACCAATTTGTCTTTGTTCATGCTGCTAGCTTCAGTCATCGTCTTACTCCTAAGGGTTAAAAATAAACACCCTTGCATCGTAATCACTAGCCCAAAGCCCGCATTGCGCTTTCGCAACGGGTGTTTATGTGTTCGGTTTTACGATAGCCTCAGCAAATAAGGAATAACGATGTTGTTACAAGCAAAAAGAGCGCACAGCCATGGCTACGGTGTTTGATCCGCTGCGGCTGGGTGCGGTCGCAATGGATGTTATGGCAGCGAGCCAAGGAACCGCGCAAGCATTGTTGGCAAGGCAGCAAACCCGTTTAAAAAGTTTGGTGGCGGGTGCAGTGCGCAGCTCTGCGTATTACCGTACACATTTGCAAAATGCCATTCAAGGCGACTGGCAACTGAGTGATTTACCGGTTGTACAAAAAAAAGACCTGATGGCACACTTTGATGACTGGGTAACCGACACAGCTTTGTGTTGGAGCACAGTGCGGACTTTTATGGCTGATTCAAAACGCATTGCAGAGCCTTTGCTGGGTAAATACCTGGTGTGGGAAAGCTCTGGCTCCAGCCATGAACCCGGTATTTTTATACAGGACGCACAATCGCTTGCCGTGTATGACGCACTGGAGGCTTTGCGCTGCAGTAGGCCTCGTCCCTTGTTGCGCTGGCTGGACCCTCTTTTTTTAACGGAGCACTTAGCATTTGTTGGTGCAGTGGATGGGCATTTTTCAAGTTATGTATCCATGCAACGTATGCGGCAGATCAACCCATTTATGGCACGGCGCTTGCGCTGTTTCTCAATTTTGCAGCCATTTAACCAATTGTTAGAGGCTTTAAACCGGTTTGAGCCCACTGTTATAGCTACCTATCCCAGTGTGGCGGCTGTGTTGGCCGATGCTTTAAAGCAGGGGCAATTGCGGTCAAGCCCCAAAGAAGTATGGTTGGGCGGCGAGAGTTTAAGCCTTGCAGTGCGCAGACATCTGGAGCAAACGTTTGCTTGCTATGTCCGCAACAATTATGGTGCGTCAGAGTTTATGGCAATAGGGTGGGAGTGCTCAGCAGGAAACATGCATGCCAATACAGATTGGTTGATTTTGGAACCAGTAGACGAATATGGTAACGCAGTACCCCCCGGGCAACGGTCGCACACTACCTTGCTCACCCACTTGGCTAATCAGGTGCAGCCGCTGATACGTTATGACTTGGGCGACCAGATAACACTGCAAACCCAACCATGTACATGTGGGTCGCATTTTCCGGTCATTCAAGTGTCTGGCCGAAAAGATGAAACGCTGATGATGTTGGCTGACAACGGCGCTGAGGTGGCATTGCTTCCTATGGCACTCACCACCGTACTGGAAGAAGAGGCTGGCGTATTTGATTTTCAGATAGAGCAGATGAATGCCGCTACTTTGCGGATTAACTTGCCAATGACTGTTGCGAATAGCTCGGTCATCAGGGAGAAGTCTGCCATAGCATTAAAAAAAATGGCAGCCCATCTGGGGCTGCCATTTATCAGGGTGGAAACACAAACCGTAGAAGCTTTGAGCCGTGGTGCCAGCGGCAAGGCTCAAAGAGTGGTTGCGCTCCAGAAGGAGTAAGCCTAATTAAACGCGCTTACGGTACTCGCCAGTGCGGGTGTCAATTTCCACCTTGTCGCCTTGTGATACGAAAATCGGCACGCCAATTTCAAAACCAGTAGCAATTTTTGCGGGTTTGAGTACCTTGCCGGAGGTGTCGCCTTTAACAGCAGGTTCAGTCCAGGTAATTTCGCGCACCACGCTGGTGGGCAACTCTACAGAAATGGCCTTGCCTTCGTAAAACACAACTTCAAGCGCCATGCCGTCTTCGAGGTAGTTCAGGGTGTCGCCCATGTTCTCTGCTTCTACTTCGTACTGGTTGTATTCGGTATCCATGCAGACATACATCGGGTCGGCAAAATAAGAGTAGGTGCACTCTTTTTTGTCCAAAACGATCTGGTCCATTTTGTCGTCAGCCTTGAAAACCACTTCGGTGCCAAAATTGGCAATCAGGCTTTTGAGCTTCATGCGTACGGTAGCTGAATTGCGGCCGCCGCGGCTGTATTCGGTTTTTAGAACAACCAGGGGGTCTTTGCCGTGCATGATCACATTGCCGGCACGGATTTCTTGAGCGATTTTCATAGTTAAGCAGGAAAAAAATAATGCTAGCAGCCAATGCAAGAAAGGCTTGGGTAGCAAATGTAGGCCGCATGCGGCGAAACGCTTGAAAAGCAAAGCGCCTTATTTTATCCCAGATTGGCTTTTTATCTGCACAAACTCTAGCAACTGGCTCGTTAAGTCAGGTTGCTGGTGGAGCTGTTCAAGACAGTCGTGCATTTGTGCTTGCCAATGGTGCATATTCGGTAGTGGCAACGTTGCGCCTGTGGGCAAAGTTTGTAGACCATTCCAAATAGCATGGAGTTGACGTACTTCCGGACTAGCGCCAATTTGACGCAAAAAAGCATCCAGCTTGGCATGGTGTGCCGCATCCTCTTGCGGGTAAATTTGCCAAACCAAAGGTTTGCCAGCCCATATGGCTCGAACCAAAGAGTCTTCTCCGCGCACAAAATTCACATCACACGCCCAAAGCAAATGGTCGAAATCAGTTTGTGTAAGTCGCGGCAGGTAGTGGATGGAGCAGCCTTTGTTTATTAATTCTGAGCATAAAGATTGCTGGCTTTCCAGGGTATTACGCACTGCCATGGTTGCCCGGCCATGCGTTACCAGCAGTTGGGTAGGTTGAGGGTCAAGTGCCAGGCCT
>CALPVM020000265.1 GCA_943327015.2 Akkermansia muciniphila | reverse complement strand
GACGGCAGGCAAGTGCGATAACAACAGCGTTATCGCCGCCGAGCAAAATATCAATCATGATGATTTGCCCAACAGCAAACCAGAATTGTCCGGTCAGAAATTCTTCCACGGCAGGCTCACGTGTGTTCGCCCACCGCCGGTGGGCGAAGGATTGCGAATAATACTTAAATCAGTGATTTAAGTAATTTGCCCATTTCGGAAGGGTTACGTGTGACTTTGAAGCCACATTCTTCCATAACGGCCAGTTTGGCATCGGCAGTGTCGGCACCACCGGAGATGAGAGCACCAGCGTGTCCCATCCGTTTGCCGGCAGGCGCAGTGACACCTGCAATAAAACCAACAATCGGTTTTTTCATGTTGGCTTTGCACCAGCGGGCGGCATCGGCCTCATCGGGTCCACCAATTTCGCCAATCATGATCACGGCATCGGTATCAGGGTCGTCGTTAAACGCTTGCATGATGTCGATGTGTTTCAGGCCGTTGATGGGGTCGCCACCAATACCCACCGCGCTGGATTGACCCAGGCCGATCTCGGTGAGCTGTGCTACGGCTTCGTAGGTCAGTGTGCCGGAACGGCTGACCACGCCAATGCGTCCTTTGCGGTGAATATGGCCGGGCATGATGCCGATTTTGATTTCATCGGGCGTAATCAGGCCGGGACAGTTGGGGCCCAGCAGCAAGGTTTTTTTGCCACCAGCAGCCTCTTTGGCGCGCATACGGTTGCGTACTTCAAGCATGTCGCGCACTGGAATGCCTTCGGTAATGCAAATCGCCAAATCGAGGTCGGCTTCAACGGCTTCCCAAATGGCGGCAGCAGCGCCTGCCGGTGGAACGTAGATGACAGACACGGTAGCACCAGTGCTGTGTGCAGCTTCTTTGACTGAGGCGTAGATGGGAATATTAAAAATAGATTCACCGGCTTTTTTGGGGTTAACACCCGCTACAAAACAGTTTTTTCCGTTGGCGTATTCTTGGCACTTTTCGGTGTGAAACTGGCCTGTTTTGCCGGTAATGCCTTGGGTGATGACTTTGGTGTCTTTATTGATGAGGATAGACATAATTGGTTCCTAAAGGCAATGTTTCACGCAGCGGCGTTGACGGCCGCTACCACTTTTTGGGCAGCTTCGGCCATGGTGTCGGCGCTGATAATGGGCAGGCCACTTTCGAGTAGCATTTTTTTGCCAAGTTCTTCGTTGGTGCCCTTCATACGCACGACCAGCGGAACCGACAGGTTAACAGCTTTGCATGCAGTAATAACGCCGGTAGCAATGGTGTCGCACTTCATGATGCCGCCAAAGATATTGACCAAAATAGCCTTGACCTTGTCGTTTTTAAGCATGATCTTGAAGGCTTCTGTTACCTTTTCGGGGGTGGCGCCACCGCCTACGTCCAAAAAGTTGGCGGGTTCTGCGCCAAACAGTTTGATGGTGTCCATGGTAGCCATGGCTAAACCAGCGCCGTTGACCAAGCAGCCAATATTGCCGTCCAGGCTGATATATGCCAAGTCAAATTTGCTGGCTTCTACTTCGGCTGGGTCTTCTTCGTCGAGATCGCGATAGGCCACAATTTCGGGGTGCCGGAACAGCGCGTTAGAATCAAAATTAAACTTGGCGTCCAGTGCCTTGATGCCGCCGTTGCCTTCCAAGATGAGCGGGTTGATTTCTACCAATGAGGCATCGGTATCCATGTACACCTTGTACAGCTTTTGGAAAACATCCATCGCCTGGGCGGAAGAGCCTTCGGGTACGCCAATGCCGTTAGCCAGTTCTTTGGCTTGCGCATCGGTCAAACCGGTGGCGGGATCTACAAACACTTTGATAATTTTCTCAGGCGTGGCGTGTGCGACTTCTTCAATGTCCATGCCGCCTTCGGACGAGGCCATAAAGGCTACCCGCTGCGTTGCTCGGTCAGTAACGGCAGAGATGTAATATTCTTTTTTGATGTCCGCGCCATCTTCAATGAGTAAGCGGCGTACTTTTTGGCCTTCGGCTCCGGTTTGATGGGTTATCAGTTGCATACCCAGAATCTCGCCGGCGAGCTTTTTGACATCGTCAATCGAGCGCGCCAATTTGACACCCCCGCCCTTGCCGCGACCACCTGCGTGAATCTGGGCTTTGACTACCCAAACCGGGCCGCCCAGCTTTTGTGCTGCCTCAACGGCCTCTTGAACTGTAAATGCAGGAATGCCACGGGGAACCGGCACTCCAAACTGACGCAAGATATCCTTGCCTTGGTACTCGTGAATCTTCATGACGTCTCTCTTTGGACTGAATAATTTTTGTCAGAATGCAGCCTGTATATCTGCAATAACTGACACTCGAACCTTCGCATTGTGAATGTATCATGTTGTGTGGCTGAATTCTTGGCACAAGCTTACACAGCCGCTGTAAGTTTTGAATTTTTTATGTGTAACAAAAAGGTGCATGCATATTCATTGCAACATTATTTCAAGCTATGAAAAAGATTTTTATTGATGGTGAAGCCGGGACCACCGGTTTGCAAATACGTGAACGTTTGCAAACTATGCCGGCCATTGAGTTGCTGAGCATTGATCCGGCCTTGCGTAAAGACAGCCAAGCTAAACGTGCACTGATGGCGCAAGCCGATTTGGTGATTTTGTGCTTGCACGATGATGCTGCCATAGAGTCGGTAGCCATGCTCGATGCGATAGCGCAGGAAACCGGGCAGCCAGGGCCAAAAGTGATCGATGCTTCCACTGCCCACCGCACGGCCAATGGTTGGGTTTACGGCTTTCCTGAACTTTGTGACAGTCAGCGCAATGCCGTGGTTCAAGCGCAGCGTGTAGCCAATCCGGGTTGCTATGCGACCGGTGCCATTGCATTGATTCGCCCCTTGGTAGATGCTGGTGTTTTGCCGGCAGATTTTCCGGTGTGTTTGCCATCTATTAGTGGCTATTCGGGTGGGGGCCGTGCCATGATTGAGGCATACGAGCAGGGCACTGCTGCGCCGATGGAACTGTATGCTTTGGGTTTAAAGCACAAGCATATTCCAGAAATTATGCGCTACACCGGTTTGACTTGCCGTCCATTGTTTGTGCCGTCGGTCGGTAACTTTAAGCAGGGCATGCTAGTGCAGTTGCCCCTGCATTTGGATACTTTACCTGGAAAGCCCTCGGCGCAGGATTTGCATCAAGCATTACAAAATCATTATGCTGATAGCACTTGGG
The DNA here is from genome assembly GCA_943327015.2 of Akkermansia muciniphila. Classification (GTDB taxonomy): domain Bacteria; phylum Pseudomonadota; class Gammaproteobacteria; order Burkholderiales; family Burkholderiaceae_C; genus Allorhodoferax. Next base: position 99 of record CALPVM020000265.1, on the reverse strand, counting down.
TAACCGTAGAGCCGCCCACTGCAGATATGAAACTCGATGCCGTGGCACTGGCGGATACCAACAAAATGGAGTTGCGTGTATTTGCTAATGACGCTGCTG
>CALPVM020000264.1 GCA_943327015.2 Akkermansia muciniphila | reverse complement strand
TGCCGCCAAAAAAGACGGCAGCGTTGGCTTAACTACAGACTTTAGCCGCGTAACTTGGCAGCTACTGCTGCCACACGTTGGCCATAGGCTTTGGCAGTATCTAAGTCGCCCTGCGGAATATCAGCCGCAGGGCTGTTGGGGCCCACTTGTGCCATTACGCCAGAATTGGAGCCAATGCGGTTAATGGTGCCATCGTTCATAGCGGGTTGACCGACCCACACCATGCCTTGCTGCATGGCAAGGGTGATAAAATATTGAATAGTTGAAAGTTTGTCGCCACTGGGGCTGGCAGAACAGGTAAAGCCGCCGGCCACTTTGTCTTTCCAGGCGCTGGTAAACCATTTTTTGCTGGTGGCATCGGCAAACTTTTTAAACTGCCAAGAGGCCATGCCCATGTAAGTGGGGGAACCCATAATAATGGCGTCAGCTGCATCCAGCGTAGCCCATTGTGCGTCTGTCAAGTTGCCATCAGCATCAATTGCTACCAGATCGGCGTCAGCTCCGTCGGCCACAAATTGCGCTACGCGCTCGGTGTGCCCATAACCTGAATGAAAAACTACTGCTACTTTTGCCACAAAAAACTCCTTATTTAAAATAACACCAACATTACGCCTGCAGGTCAAACACCAATACTTCGGCATTTGAGCTATTAGCCAATTCAATCAGGCTTTCGCCATCCAACATGGCTGCATCCCCGGCACCAAGAGCTGCACCATTCACTTCTACACTGCCACGCACTACCTGCACATAGCCTTTACGCTTCGGATCCAACGCCAATTGCGCGCTTTGGGCACCATCTAACAGGCCACTATAAAGCGATGCATCAGCATGGATTTTTACCGCACCACCCTCACCTTGGGGCGAAGCGACCAAACACAAGCGCCCCAGCTTTTGCTCAGCCGCAAATGTCTTTTGCTCATAACCAGGGGCAATGCCGCGCACGTTCGGCTCAATCCATATCTGCAAAAAATGCGTCACTGCATTGGGCGCATGGTTAAATTCGCTGTGCTGCACGCCACTGCCTGTACTCATGCGCTGCACATCACCAGGAGGGATGCCTTTGACGTTACCCATGCTGTCTTTGTGCGCCAAATTACCCTGCAGCACATAGCTGATAATTTCCATATCCCTGTGGCCATGGGTGCCAAAGCCGGTTCCGGGCGCAATGCGGTCTTCGTTGATCACGCGTAAATTGCCCCAACCCATAAACTGCGGGTCGTAAAAGTTAGCAAACGAAAAACTGTGGTACGACTGTAACCAGCCGTGGTCAGCAAAACCTCTGTCTTTGGATCTGCGAATTTTTAACATGCACACCTCCTACACATTTAGCCTTTAGTGTAGGGTTTGTCTGAAGTGTGCACGCGGTATAGATTTGATGGCTCCATTCAAAAAATTTGAAATGCAAAGCACACCAAGCTGCCCCTAAAAGAATCCTACAATGGTCTATATTAAACTTTACAAAAGATGACCAAGCCGCGCAACGTACTCACGCCCGATGCCCTCGCCATGTTGCAAAATATTGCTACAGTGGGTAGCTTTGCTGCGGCTGCACGCAGCATGAACATGGTGCCCAGCGCGCTTACCTACCGTGTAAGGCAAATGGAGGACGCTTTGGATGTATTGCTATTTGACCGCAGTACCCGCCAAGCCCAACTTACATCCGCCGGGGCTGAACTGCTGCACGAAGGCAGCCGTCTGCTCAAAGAAATTGAATCTCTGGCCAACCGTGTCAAACGGGTAGCTACCGGCTGGGAGTCACAAATCACCATTGCCGTGGACACCATTATTTGCCCCGATGTGGTGATGGAATTGTGCGAAAGCTTCTTTAGCCAGTCGCCTCCCACCCGCATTCGTCTGCGTGATGAAACGTTAGCGGGCACTTTAGAGGCATTAACCAGCGGGCAAGCAGATCTTGCCATTGGCCTTGTTAAACCAGACGCAAGTTCAGACCTTGGCATTTTAAGTAAACCGCTAGGCAGCGTGCGCTTTGTTTATGCTGTAGCTCCACAGCACCCTCTGGCTGAAGCACCTGAGCCGCTGAATGACGAAACCCTGAAAAAGCACCGTGCCGTGGCTGTTGCCGACTCGGTACAAAGCGGCCAAGGCATCACTATTGGCCTGATTGAGGGGCAAGACGTTTTTACTGTTGCCAGTATGCAAGCCAAACTCGAAGGCCAATTGCGTGGTCTGGGTGGGGGGTATCTACCTTACAGCATAGCTGGAAAATACATTGCAGCAGGCAAACTGATTGCAAAAAAAACCCAACATCCACCACGCCAAGGGTATGTGCATTATGCTTGGCGTAGCCCTCAGGCATCGCGACACGGTCGTGCACTGCAATGGTGGCTGGATCAACTAGAACAACCGCGCACCCGTGCCGCGCTTTTACAAAAAACAACCCATAACGGAGACACCCCTGCATGACACCCTCTAAAAATATTGCCGTTATTGGCGCCGGCATGGCCGGAATTTCCTGTGCCCGCCATTTGTCTCAGGCGGGTCATCGTGTTACTGTGCTAGAAAAAAGCCGTGGCGTAGGCGGACGAATGTCTACACGAGAGACCACTTTTGGATCCTTTGACCATGGCGCGCAATACTTTACGGTACGCGACTCCCGCTTTGAGCAAGCCTTGCAGATCGATCCCGCCTTATGCCGCCCCTGGAGCGCCAATGCAGTACAAGTGCTTAATGCACAGGGTGTGGCTGAAGAACCAACACCTCGCCCGCGCGAGCCGCACTGGGTGCCTACCCCTGGCATGAATGCATTGCTGCGCGCATGGGCCACTCCCCTTACGCAAGCCAATAACCTCCTATTACAAACCCGCGTAACCGCCATAGAGCCTGATGCGCTCAATAAAAACCAATGGCAAGTGCGCACCGCCGGCGCCGAAGAATCCACGCACGTCTACGGCGGTTTTGATGCTGTAGTGCTTGCCATACCTTCGCCACAGGCAAACACATTGCTAGCCAACACTCCGCAAGCAAGTCAGTTGCTTGAAAAAACCGCCTCCGTTACGGTAGCCCCCTGCTGGACACTCATGTTAGCGTTTCCACAAGCCATGCAAGCCACATTGCAAACGTTGGGCCCTCAATGGAACGCTGCACGCAGCACCCACCACCGCATTGCCTGGCTGGCCCGCGAAAACAGCAAACCCGGACGGGGCGCGATTGAACGCTGGACAGTGCAAGCCAACGCGCAGTGGTCGCAAGAGCATATTAACGACGATGACGCGCGCATTCAAGCCAAACTGATCAAGGCTTTTGCCGAAGTTACCGGTATTCATGCTGAGCCCGCACATAC
>CALPVM020000263.1 GCA_943327015.2 Akkermansia muciniphila | reverse complement strand
CCACCTCCTGGTCGTACAGCGGCTCCTACTGCGACTATAACAAACGCAACAAACAGTCCTGCTACTACGCGACTGAATAAACGTATGGCCGAACTGGGCATGGCGTCGCGGCGCGAGGCCGATGATTGGATTGGGCGCGGCTGGGTCAAGGTCAATGGCAAAGTTGCAGAAATGGGTATGCAGGTTGGCAACGATGTTCGGATCGAAATCGACAAGCAAGCACAAGGTCAGCAAGCCAACCAAGTGACGATTCTGGTTCACAAACCGATAGGTATTGTCAGCGGGCAAGCCGAGGATGGTCACCTGCCCGCCGTGACGCTGGTGCAACCCCAAAACCGCTGGCGAGATGACAATGCTCGGTTCTTTTTTCATCCTAAACAACTCAAAAGCCTGGTACCGGCCGGCCGCTTGGACATTGACTCTACCGGGCTTCTGGTACTCACCCAAGACGGACGGGTAGCGAGGCATTTGATTGGAGAGGACTCGACCATTGAAAAAGAATATTTGGTGAGAGTGGTGTACCAAACCGCTCCATTGGCCGATCGCGCACTGACATCCATTCACGAGAACGATGCTGTTAGTACCAACGTACAAGCGGTTTTCCCAAAAAGCCAGTTGGCTTTGCTTAAACATGGTTTAAGCTTGGATGGACAGGCCTTAAAACCTGCTAAGGTAGAGTGGCAAAACCCCGAGCAGTTACGTTTTGTGCTGACCGAGGGTAAGAAACGCCAGATTCGGCGCATGTGCGAACTTGTAGGCCTTAAAGTGGTCGGTTTAAAACGGGTTCGCATCGGCAATGTAATGCTGGGCCATCTGCCAGTGGGGCAGTGGAGGTATCTTGCACCGCATGAACAATTTTAAAAGGCCCCTATGACCGATGAAACCATTCCGCCCACCGAAGGTAATAATTTGCTCAAACACTTGCGCGCCAGCGACATCAAGGGCATAGCGCAACTTGCCACCCAAGGCACACTGGGCGTAACCAGTATTGTAGAAGGAGCGCACCAAGCGATTTGGGGCACATTAGGCCTGCCGGGTGGCAAAGAGCCCGGCACCACACGCGGCATCACGGGAATGGTGTTTCAAACCGTACAAGGCATTACAAAGCTCGTAGGGCATGGCGCAGATGCCCTGCTTTCGCACCTGCAACCTGTGCTTGAGAACTTAGACCAAGGCAAAACCGAGTCCGCCGAACGTGTAGCAGTGCTATCCACCCTGAATGGTGTCATGGGTGACCAACTTAAAGCCAATAACAATCCGCTGGCATTGCCAATGACCCTACGCCATCAAGGGCAGGCGCTGGACTGGCCCCCCAAAGAACCTCTACCACTGGTTAACGGAAAAATATTGCTACTAGTGCATGGCTTGTGCATGAACGACCTGCAGTGGAATACCCAAACTGCCGATGCATCCTCCCTAGATCATGGTGCTGAGTTGGCTGCGGCACTAGGCTTTACTCCCATTTACCTTCGCTACAACACCGGACAACATACATCGCAAAATGGGCAGGAATTGAACCGTCAATTGCAGCAATTGGTGACACATTGGCCAGTGCCGGTAGAGCAAATAACTATTTTGGCGCATAGCATGGGCGGCTTGGTAAGTCGTAGTGCCATGCACTATGCAAAAACATCGGATGCAGGCGAAAACACGGGTACGCAGTGGCTTTCCCTTCTTAAAAACATCATTTTTTTAGGCACTCCGCACCATGGTGCTCCGCTAGAGCGTGCAGGCAACTGGGTAGATGTGATTTTGGGCAGCACACCATATACCAAGCCTTACGCCAAACTGGGGCAGGTACGCAGTTCAGGCATTACCGATTTGCGCTATGGCAATGTGGTGGATGAAGACTGGCTTGACCATAACCGCTTTCAGCGCAAACCCGACAACCGCCAACACACTGCATTGCCTGATGCGGTAAATTGCTTTACGGTTGCCGCAACTGCTGCAACGCATCGTTGTTCGCTGGCCGACCGGCTGGTGGGAGATGGATTGGTCCCCCTTAAAAGTGCATTAGGTCAGCACGACAACCGTCTTCGCACCTTAGCTTTTCCGAAATCGTCGCGCTGTATTGCTTACAGCATGAACCATATGGAACTGCTAAGCAAACCCGAAATAACGCAGCAAATGCTGTTTTGGCTCACAGATGGGCAACAAGGGCAAAAATTAAGCTCTTGAAAGCCGGCTACTCCATCCCCATGTACTCACAACCTGCATTTCGGTGCAGTGTTATCTATTTTTTCTAGTATTTGAGACTACGCTAACTATGAGCAAACAAACTCTTTCTTTCCAAGCCGAAGTTGCGCAACTATTGCACTTGGTTACGCACTCCCTGTATTCCAACAAAGAAATCTTTTTGCGCGAGCTGATTTCCAACGCCTCAGATGCCTGTGACAAGCTGCGCTTTGAAGCCATTAATAACTCGGCTCTGCTTGAAAATGCACCCGACCTGAATGTGCGCGTTACCCTGGACAAAGACGCCAAAACGCTCACCATTACCGACAACGGCATTGGCCTGTCGCAACAAGAAGCCATTGATAACCTGGGCACCATTGCCAAGAGCGGTACCAAAGACTTTGTCAGCAAGCTCAGCGGCGACCAGAAAGCCGATTCACAACTCATTGGCCAGTTTGGCGTGGGCTTTTACTCCGGCTTTATTGTGGCCGACAAAATTACCGTGGAGTCACGCCGTGCTGGCCTGTCCGCCAGCGAAGGCGTGCGCTGGGTCAGCGATGGCGGCGCCAGCGGTGGCGGTGCGTTTGAGGTAGAAACCATTACCCGCGAAACACGCGGCACCAGCGTGATTTTGCACTTGCGTGAAGATGCTCTGGACTACGCCCAAACCTGGAAGGTCAAAGGCATTATCAACAAATACTCCGACCACATCAGCCTTCCCATTTTGATGGAAAAGGAAGAGTGGAAAGACGGCGAGCTGATTAACCCTAGCGACGAAAAAGGCGGTCGCCAACCGGGTGGCATGGTCAAAACCGGCGAATGGGAAACTGTAAACAAAGCCAATGCTATTTGGGCACGTGCCAAAAAAGACATTAGCAAAGAGCAGTACGACGATTTTTACAAGCAAATTAGCCACGACTTTGAAGCTCCGCTGGCTCACACCCACAATCGGGTAGAAGGCAGCACCGAGTACACGCAATTGCTGTACATCCCATCCAAAGCTCCAATGGATATATACAACCGCGAGAAATCTGCGGGGGTCAAGCTCTACGTTAAGCGCGTTTTTATTATGGACGATGCCGAAGCGCTTCTACCCACCTATCTGCGCTTTGTAAAAGGCGTAGTGGACTCTGCCGATCTACCT
>CALPVM020000262.1 GCA_943327015.2 Akkermansia muciniphila | reverse complement strand
CCGCTATCCAACCAGCGCTGCGCTGCTGCAAGCGCCACATCGGGTATGGCTCTTTCTTCAGAGTCCAGGGCATCCCACGTGTTTTGAATTTGTGCCAAGTCGTGCGATGTACGCACCATTTCAAGCGCCAACGCTTGGGCAATACTGGTACCAGCCACCACCGACAAAGCGCGGTGCTTGGTCAGCAGACGCACTGTTTCAAGCGCCTGCAAAGGCTTGCCCGCCAAACGTGCCGCCCTGAAGCGCAATCGTAAGGCAACAGTACGCCGGGATGCGCCCACCGGAAGCTGATCAAGCCAATGCAAGGCTGCTTTGGCATCGCCACCATGCAATGCCCATTGTGCCGAACGCAATAAAACACCATCGCGGGCTTCTTTGGCTTCGCGCGTATCAGACTGCCCCATGGCCTGCTGAAAATGAACTTCGCGTACAGTCGTGTCCTGCAAGGCATGGGCGCTTTCCGCAGCCAACAGGTGCGCCATGGTGCGCAGCTTTTCGGCCTGTACCAATGCTTCACCCTGGCGCGTCAGAGATGCTTCCATACTGATTGCCAACTCGGCTGCCTTGCGTGCACGCACATAGCGTCCGGACGCCAGATGCAACCAACCATCCAGCAACGCAGCATTGGTCGCGCGCTCTTTGTGTAACATGCGCCATTCGCGGGCTTGTTGCGGCACATTCAGCAAAGCCGACAAGGTTTTAAGTGCGTAGTGCAACAAAAAAAACGAGACCAATAAAACCAATAACACCAGATTGAGCGATACATCCAACCGGTACGGCGACCAAAACAGCGTGACCGTAGCGCGGTTGCTGCCAGCAAACAGTGCGCCAGCCACCGCCATTGCAAACAATGCCATCAACCACAAAGCGACACGCATAATCAGCGCCCTGCCCCGGCACTGCTTAAGGCGGCCAGAGATTCATCGACTCTGGGCAGTTGCAACTGCCGGCTTTGCTCTTGTACTTGCTCGAGCCCACTGAGCATAAGCACGGTTTTGCGTGCCGACGCATCTGCATAGCGCTGCAGCAAGGCGCTGGCAGTGCCCAAATCGGCACGGGCAGCCTCGGTATGGCGCGAGAGCAAGCCTAATCGGGCATTTAACAAGGTGAGTTTTAGGTTTTCACGCAAAAAGAAGGTTTGCTCAGGTGTCAGCAAAGCAGCTTCGGGCGAATTAATCTTACTCACGCGCACCAAACTGCGTATTTCTGCCATTACCGCTGCGCGAATTCGTTGCCACCAATCAGGCATGGTTTCATCCGCTTGTTTTTTGAGTGGCATAGATGCTGCCTGCTGCGTAACCGCATTAGCAAACGCTATGCCATCGGCCTGCGCTACCAGTTCGTCGAGTTTATTGAGCAAAGTAGGAATATCAGCCATGCTGCTGGCATTGAGACGCTCAATGTCGCTGGCAATGGCACGCTGCACCGGACTCAAACGGGGTTGGGCTACCCGGTTTAAACGCGCCTCTGCGCTTTTAAGTGCCGCGAGCAAGGGCTCCAGACTACCCGTGAGCTGCGCTTGCTGTTGTGCAAGGCGCAACGCTGCATCCATATCAATCACCAGGTTTTCATCGCGCGAACGCGTCAGACTTTGCATTAGCTCTTCAAGTTGACTGCGTTGCAGGGCAATTTCACCCAAGCGGGCATCGGTCACTGCCAGCTTGGCGGCGGTTTGCATGGCTGTGTCTTGCGCCAAGCGCGCGGTGTTGCGTGCCTCCAGAGCATGGGCGCTGGACTCTGCACTTTGGCGTGCCAGCTGCTCTTGCATTGAGCCCAGCCTTTGCCACAGCAGCACTGCCACCACGCAGCCCGCTACAGCTAACATGGCGGTGAGCACCAACCAGCGTTGCAGACGCAACTCAGTGGCTGTGGGTGAGGGATTGTGTGTAGTCATTGCAATGTGTGTAGACAGGCTATTACATCCGACAGTACCGGACGTGACTCCAACACTCTGCCAAAACCGGCATTGCTGGCAGCCAGGCCAATACGTGGGTGGGTTACCACCGCATTTACTTGCTGCCATTGTTGCACAGGAAAGGATGCTTTCAGGTTTTCAAGGGCTTCTGAACTGCTAAATAACCACACCGATCCATCTGTAGCACTGCCCGATATCAAAGCCAGCTGTTGCTCATCAAAAGCCGGGCAAAGACGCTGGTAGGCTACCACCTCGGTAACGCACCCACCTGCCTGTGTAATGTGCTGCGCCAGCCAGTCGCGCCCCACTCCTAGGGCTCCGTTTGCGTTGCGCCCTGCTCCGCGAACAATCAGCACCTTAGTTCCCGCCTGCACTTGCATAGAAACTATGCTCCATAGGGTTTCAGAATCAAACTGACCTGGATCCATTTTGGGAACATCAATACAGTTCGCAGCAACACCACCACGCTGCGTAAGTGCAGCATAACTGCCCGGCCCAGTTACCCAAAAACGTGCACTAACCTGCAGACCTACAGGCTTGAGTGCAAAAAAATGGTCTACCGCATTGCCGCTAACCAACATAACCGCATCAAAATGATGAATGTTCTGCCAAGCCTGTAGCACTGGCTGGGAGTCTGTAGCAGCTGCCACTTCAATCAGCGGCAGTGCCAAAGCATCAAAACCAACACCCTGCAATTGCTCAACCCAATGCCGGGCTTCGTGCTGCGGTCGAGTCACAATCACACGCATAGCGTTAATGCGACGTTGTTGCAGTAGCAATACCAGCCTGCAACTGGCCAGCAACCGCCTCACCCAGAGCCGTTGCCTCATCCACGGTATGTACGGTGCCCCGCGCTTGTGCCCGCACCAAAGGCAATTGACCTTCCGCATCGCCCCAAGCAGCTTGCAGATGCAGCACGTTTCCATCTAAAGTGGCATACGCTGCCAAAGGCATGGAGCAACTGCCACCCATCACCCGACTAACAGCACGTTCAGCCGCTACAGCCAGCGCGGTCGGCAGATGTTGCAGCAATGCCAAGGCTTGCAGTACATCGCTGCGCCCACTGCACACCTCGATTCCCAAAGCCCCTTGTCCCGCTGCAGGCAGCATTTCGGAAGGTTCAAAAATTGACCGGATGCGCTGCTGCAAACCTAGGCGCTTAAGCCCAGCCGCTGCCAGCACAATGCCGTCATATGCGCCATCGTCCAGCTTCTTCAAGCGTGTATCCAAATTGCCGCGTAAAGGCTCTATTTTCAAATCAGGTCTGAGTGCTTTAAGGAGCACCATACGCCGCAGGCTGGAGGTACCTACTACCGCACCTTGGGGCAACTCAGCCAGTGTAGCGTAACGACCCGACACCCAGGCATCGCGCGGGTCTTCGCGCTGCATGATGCAGCCCAGCTCCATACCATCGG
>CALPVM020000261.1 GCA_943327015.2 Akkermansia muciniphila | reverse complement strand
TGCTGGGTTTTATCTTGCCGGTGTTTTTTATGTTGCGCCCGTTGCTGCAAGAGTGGACCGCTCTGCCGTGGACACGTTTTATGGAGTGGACTATAAACAGCATCCGCCTGGCTGGCATTACAGCGCTATTGGCCGTGGCGCTGGCACTGGTGCTGGCATTTGCGGTGCGCCGCAGCAAGCACTGGATACCGCAATGGGCCGCTAAACTTGCCAGTTTGGGTTATGCCGTACCGGGTGCGGTGGTGGTGGTCGGGCTTTTAATTCCTGTGGGCTGGCTGCAACAATCGGCACCCCAGTTACAAGCCGGGTACTGGATTACAGCAACCGTGCTCGGTGTGGTGTGGGCTTATCTGGTGCGGTTTTGTGCCGTGGCGCTGCAATCTATCCAAAGTGGCTATGCGCGCATTCCCACCAGCATGGACGACTCAGCCCGCATGCTGGGCGCCTCGGATTCTGCCATTTTGCTACGCATCCACTGGCCTCTGCTGCGGCGCTCCACTTTGGCCGCATTGCTGCTAGTGTTTGTAGACACCATGAAGGAACTTCCCGCCACGCTGGTGCTGCGTCCGTTTAACAGCGACACACTGGCGGTAATAGCCTACCAGTTGGCACGGGATGAGCGCTTGGGCGAAGCAGCTCTGCCGAGCTTGGCCTTGGTGCTGGCAGGCTTGTTGCCAGTGATGCTGCTGAACCGGCATATGCGCAAAGCGTAAATGTTTACCCGCCTAATTTACCCCCGCTGATTGCACAGCTCCTGCCAACGTAGGTAAGCACTGCCGCCAAGGTCGATAGGTAACTGCTGTTTGGCGCGCAGGTAATGGTGGCTGTAGATTTCGAGGTACGCCTGCAGGGTATGCGCGGCATTGCTCTCGCCTGACAATTCTAGGCACATCGAGGCCACCTCGCTGGTACAAAAGTGGTCGTCACGGTTTGATCGGCGCAACTGGTAGCGCGACATTTGCGCTGGCTCAAGGCTGAGTACGGGCAGGTGGTCGAGATAAGGGCTTTTGCGAAACATTTTGCGCGCCTCTGCCCATGTGGCGTCTAACAGTATGAACAGCGGACGCTTGGTGGACTGCGTAGTCGTGTCTGCATTAACCACGGTATGCACCACCCGTTGCGATGGCACAAATTCACCTGGAAACACCACCAATGGCTGCCACTGCGGGTCGGCCAAGAGTGAGAGTAGCGCGGGGTCGGTTTCGGTACGTTCCCAGCCAAAAGCAAAAGTATCGGCTACGAGGTCGGCAATGAGCCAGCCGGTGTTGCTGGGTTTAAGCGGCTCAATATCGGCCATAAGTAAGCAAATGCCTGAGCGTGTGGGTACTGAGGGACGCAAGCTACACATGCAATGGCTTGGCACTAAGCGGCAACCGGCACAACGCTCGCCCTTGATGCCACCACGCGCCATAAAGGGTTTAGAGCTGCGCAACACGCGGGCGGTGCGTAAACGGGATACGGCGTGGGGTGGGGGTGACATTGGTGGCATGAAGATGGAGTTGCAGAAACGCAGCAACACCTAAGGTAAATGACGGCTAAGATACCATCACGTTTACTATTTTAATTTATGTTGTACCTCAATACCGTTTAATACGGCGCATGATTACGGTGAGGCGTTTTCAGAGCAAACGCTGGCATTGATTCCTGAGTTTTTGAAAGACATAGCCCGTTTGAGCGCCACTCTAGGAAAAAAGCTCGGTAAGGATGCCAAAGCCTGACCAAAAAGTGCTGCATCTGCCCAAAAAATACGCAGATCAGGTGCGTGTTTGCTGCAACAACATATTCGCAACGCAGAGGTTTGGGCTTACGGTTCTCGGGTTAATGGGGGCTTTTTTGAAGCGAGCGATTTGGATTTGGTTGCACATTTTGCTACTAGCCAAAAACGCGATGTATTTCGCCTGTCAAAAGTGCGCGAGGCTTTTCAAGAAAGCAACTAACCGATTATGGTGCAGATAGTGGATTGCGATGCAATACCAGAGTCTTTTCGAGATGAAATTCGTGCGGGGTATGCGGTGGTGCAAGGCAAATCACCTGGCTGTTAGTACCCAGTCGGGTCTTATATGGACGTCTCCCAGAAACCAAGTCTTTTTTGCATAGCAATGTAACAACGGGGTTGCAGTCTTATATACGGTCTGTAAGTGCAGGCGTATTTCCTGCTGGCCCTGATGGCATTCGCGAGCAAGGTTCCAGTCTGAATATCGAGCTTGAAGCTCCAGCGGACTATCGGATTTTCCTCACTTCGGTATGACCTATTGTTCCATCACTTTGCTTTTGGCTTACTCTCCTTCAAAACGCTTCAATAATTGTCATTCAAAACCGTATAGATGCCATGTTACGCAGCAGCTAACTCGGTATTCCATTTAACCTGATCAAAGGCTTTGCCTTTTGTCAGGACGGCCCAAGCCGTACGAGCCAGTTTGTTAGCCAAAGCAGCAACTACCACGCTATACGGGCGTCGCGCCAATAAACCCGTTATCCAACTCGTATGCTTGCTGCGAGCAATGATCGCTCTGGCTCCATGCATGAGCAACGTTCGAACATATGCATCACCACGCTTTGATATGCCTAATTGGCGAACCTTACCGCCTGTACCCACCTGTCTGGGAGTTAATCCAAGCCAAGCCGCAAACTGTCGCCCTGATTCAAAGGAGGATACATCTTGAATAGCCCCGGGAATTAAGGAGGCATAAAACTCTGAGAAGATAGTGTTATGAACAAGAAAGCTAATCGTTTTTCCCCTGAACTGCGCCAACGCGCAGTTCGCATGGTGCGTGAGCACCGTGCAGACTACCCCTCCCTGTGGGCTGCTGTGGAGTCCATTGCTCCCAAGATAGGATGTGTACCCTCCACATTGCTGGAATGGGTACAGCGTGATGAAGTCGATTCTGGCGAACGTCCCGGTATCAGCAGCCAGGAACGTGAACGCATCAAAATGCTGGAGCGGGAGAATAAAGAATTGCGTCGTGCCAATGAAATCCTGAAGTTGGCCAGCGCTTTTTTTGCGAAGGCGGAGCTCGACCGCACACTCAAATCCTAAAAGGCTTTGTGGATCAACATCGGCACACCTATGGGGTCGAGCCGATCTGCAAGGTATTGCAGATTGCCCCATCGGCCTATCGGCTTCATGCAGCACGCAGGTGTCAGCCAGAATTGCGTTGTCAACGTGCCAAACCAGATGAAACACTCAAGGTGCAAATCATGCAAGTCTGGCAAACCAACATGCAGGTGTATGGTGCTGACAAAGTCTGGCATCAGTTACAGCGTGAAGGTGTAAGCGTTGCACGCTGTACCGTGGAGCGTTTGATGCGTACCATGGACATCCAAGGAGTGCG
>CALPVM020000260.1 GCA_943327015.2 Akkermansia muciniphila | reverse complement strand
TTGGTCAAGCCGATGGTTCCACTACCCGCAAATACGGTGGTACTGGTTTGGGCTTAACCATCAGTAAGCGTAGGGTCGAGCTGATGGATGGCAAGATCTGGATTGAGTCCGAGGCAGGTGCGGGTAGCCACTTCAAGTTTACTGCCTGGCTGGGTATTGGCAATGAGCAAGAGCGCCAAAAAATGCCGATCTCGGTCAAGGGCTTCCGCGCGTTGGTGGTGGACGACAACCCTGTTGCCCGTGAAATTTTGTCCGAGCAATTGCTGGGCTTGGAAATGCGCGTAGACTTGGCTCGCTCCGGCCAGGAGGCCATTGACGCCATTACCCGTGCCGATTCCAGCGACCCCTACAAAGTGGTGTTTATGGACTGGCGTATGCCGGGCATGGACGGTATTGAGGCGGTGCGCCGCATTAACAACTCCACCAACCTCAAGCGTACACCTAACTTTATTATGGTTACAGCGTTTGGTGTGGATGACATCCGTGAAGAAGCCGCTAAAGCAGGCGCGCATACTTTCCTGGTTAAACCGGTGAATGCCTCGTTCTTGTGGGATGCTTTGGTAGAGATTTTTGCTCCCGAAATGCGGGCGGCCTTGAACGCCGAGCGCAATGACGGCGAAGACAAGCACAATATTTCTGGTGTGCATGCATTGTTAGTAGAAGACAACGAGATCAACCAACAAATTGCCATTGAGCTGCTCGAAAGCAAAGGTGTAAAGGTTACTGTTGCCAATAACGGTAAAGAGGGTGTTGACCATGTTTTGGGTGGCAGCCCCACACGCTTTGACTTGGTGCTGATGGATATGCAAATGCCGATTATGGATGGACACCAAGCCACCATTACCATCCGCAAGAACCCGTCGTACCTGAGCTTGCCGATTATTGCCATGACTGCGCATGCCATGGTGGAGGAGCGCGAACGCTGTGCCTCTGAAGGCATGGTAGATCATGTTACCAAGCCGATTGACCCTGACTTCTTGTACCGTACGGTCGAAAAATGGGGTGCGCCGCGCCGTGATGCCGATGGACGCAAACCCTCTGCCCATGTTACAGCGCCGGCTGCTTTGCCTGCGCCCGTGGCAGCTATACCTGCAGCCACCCCCGCTGTGGTGGCTGCACCTGTGGCAGTTGCTCCCGCAGCTAAGGATGGCCTGCCAGACCACATTCCAGGTGTAGATGTGCAGTCGGGTTTAAAGCGCGTTGTCGGTAACCGTAAGCTGTTTTTAACCCTGCTTAAAAAATTCGTGTCGGGTCAGGCAGATGCAATAGATCGTATCCGCACTGCATTGCAACAAGACGATCGTGGTACCGCCGAACGCGATGCCCATACCCTAAAAGGTGTGTCTGGCAACATTGGCGCCGGCGCAGTGGAAGACATTGCAATGCGCATAGAGACAGCCATTCGTAGTGGTGCGGCATTAGATGCGATTGAAGACGACATGCTGCAATGCCAAGGCGAGCTGGATGCATTGATTGGCGCCATTAGCAATGTGTTAGGAATTGAGCCCCCCGTTGTGGTGCGCCCAGTGGTACAGCCTGTGGTTTCATCAGCACCTGTTGCAGAATCTGCTTCGCCATCGACCAACAGCATTCTTGATCCAGTAATGGGTAAGGTCAATGAGCTGATGGATTTGATGGCCGAGGGAGATGTTGGAGCCGTTGATATTTTTGAAGAATTAGAGCCCACTCTAAAACAAGCGCTTGGTGCTGATGTTGTTAAGTCCATGGCCAAATCATTTGATGATTTTGACTTTGAACTTGCGCTCGAAACCCTGCGTAACGCTATTAATAAGACCTGATATTTGATTGTGACTTTGCATATCTCTTTTTTTCAGGGCGGAAACGCCCTGAGTTCTTTTCGTGTGCAGCAACTGCTGCCAACCCTTCACGCAATTCATAACAAAATTGTGGGTATTCATGCCCGTTATGTGCACTTGGTAGCTACGCAGGCTGAGCTAAGCACGACGCAGTCTGATCAAATGGCTGCATTATTGCGCTATGGTGACCCTTATACCGCTAGCGATGAAGGTGTGCTGTTGGTGGTGTGTCCACGGTTGGGTACGGTGTCGCCATGGGCATCAAAAGCTACGGATATTGCGCGTAATTGTGGTTTTGAAATTCGACGCATAGAACGTCTGATTGAGTACCGCTTGGAGCTCAAAAACGGTTTGTTGTCGAAATCAGTATTAACTCCAGAGCAAGTACAGGCAGTAGCTGCTGTGCTACACGACCGCATGACCGAGAGTGTTTTGCTCAGCCGTGAAGACGCTTCGAACCTGTTTCGTGAACTCCCTGCCGCACCCTTGCTACAGGTAGATGTATTAGGTGGCGGTCGCACTGCGTTAGAAAGTGCTAACCGTGAATTTGGCTTAGCCTTGGCGCAAGACGAAATTGACTATCTAGTGCAAGCCTTTACCCAGTTACAGCGCAACCCCACAGATGTGGAGTTGATGATGTTTGCACAGGCCAATAGCGAACACTGCCGCCACAAAATTTTTAACGCCAAGTTCACCATTGATGGCGTAGACCAGCCGCACAGTCTGTTTGGCATGATCCGCCACACCCATCAAACCAATCCGCAGCATATGCTGGTCGCATACTCCGACAACGCATCTGTTATGGAAGGCGCTGAAGTAGAGCGCTTTGTGTCTGTAGCTGCTAGTCCGGATGGCGTCAGTTCTGCCGCTTACCAAAAGCAAGCCGCTACGCAGCATATTTTGATGAAGGTGGAAACGCATAATCACCCCACTGCTATTTCGCCATTTCCGGGTGCATCTACTGGCGCTGGTGGAGAGATTCGGGATGAGGGTGCAACAGGCCGTGGCTCCAAGCCTAAAGCGGGATTGACTGGCTTTACGGTGTCTAAGTTGTGGGGTGGTAGCTTTGGTAAACCCGAGCATATTGCCAGCCCGCTGCAAATTATGATTGAAGGCCCTTTAGGGGGTGCAGCGTTTAACAACGAATTTGGCCGCCCCAACTTGCTGGGGTACTTTAGAGAATACGAGCAAACAGTCACCAGCCAGCAAGACAGCTTGCAGCGTGGTTACCACAAGCCGATCATGATTGCGGGTGGTTTGGGCGTGATTGACTCTACCCAAACCCACAAAATTGAATTTCCAGCGGGTAGTTTGCTGGTGCAGCTAGGTGGCCCTGGTATGCGCATTGGCATGGGTGGCAGTGCGGCCAGTTCTATGGCGACCGGCACCAACGCAGCAGCGCTGGACTTTGATTCGGTACAGCGCGGTAACCCCGAGATTGAACGCCGTGCGCAAGAGGTGATCAACCAATGCTGGGCATTGGGCGAAAATGGTGGTGCTAATGGCCAAGGCAACCCCA
>CALPVM020000259.1 GCA_943327015.2 Akkermansia muciniphila | reverse complement strand
CTAGGCATCTGGACGCAGGTCCTGATTGTCGGTGCGGGCTTGGGGGCAGTCGTTGCTGCCTCTCCCACCGCTTTTTTTGTCATCAAATGGCTGGGCGTGGTGTATCTGGTGTGGCTGGGTATTCAGCAATGGCGAGCTCCTGCAGAACCTTTGGCAACCCAAACAGCGCAAACAGGCGTATTTAAGTGGCGAGCGATGATTTTGCAGGGTTGGATGGTGAATGCCGTTAATCCGAAGGGCACCGTTTTTCTTTTGGCGGTGGTGCCGCAGTTTCTTAATTTGTCGCAACCCCTGTGGCCGCAGTATGGCGTAATTGCAGCTACTTTGGCATTTACCGATATGGTGGTGATGGGGGGCTACACCGCATTGGCAGCTCGCATACTGGCAGCACTCAAGTCGCCGGAGCATCTGGTTGCTATCAATCGAGTTTTTGGGGTTTTATTTGTGCTGGCTGGCTCTATGCTGGCTTTGTTTAAGCGTTAACCTATGCTACTTGTGGCCGATGGATTGGTTATGATGCACATTGTTTGTTGTTTTTTTAAAGAAATACTCTTATGCTGAAATTTTTAACTGCTAGCGCTGTTAGTGCGCGTCCATTGTTGGCTGTGTTTATCGCAACAGCTTTTGCTACACCTGTAGTACACGCTCAGGGCACCGTAGCGCCTAAACCCTCTGTATTTGTAACGGTCAATGGTGCAACCCAGTCCCTCGAAAATGCCAAAATTTTGATTGGTGAGCAAATGGCACGTGGTGCGCCCAATTCGCCCCAATTGCAAAATTCTGTGCGCGAGGTGCTTATTGCACAGGCCTTGATGTCTGGCGAAGCCACCAAATTGGGCTTGGACAAGCAGCCTGTAGTACGCGCCCAATTGGATTTGGCAAGGCAAAATGTACTGGCACAGGCATGGCAGGCCAAGGTAATAGAAGAAAATCCGGTAACCGATAAAGATATTGAAGCTGAGTACAAGCGTCAGACCGATTTGCTGGGCAAGCAGGAGGTGCGTATTCGCCACTTGATGGTGGGTGAAGAACCCACAGCCGTATTGTTAATGGAAAAAATACAAAGTGGTGCCAAAATTGCCGACCTCGCCGCTCAGTACACACGCGATGAGCCAACCCGTCAGACGGGTGGGTTAACTGGTTGGATTCCGGCAGGTCAGTTGTCTCCTGCATTGGCTGATGCGGTAAAAGACCTTGCTCCGGGCAAAATGGCTCCTAAAGTGGTGAAGGGTGCAGCCGGCTGGCATGTGGTGCAACTGGAGGAGCGCAGGGCGTACACACCACCAACGCTAGAAGACTCCAAGCCACAACTCACCCAGGCGGTGGTGCAGCAACGCATTCAGGATCGTTTAAGCAAAATGCGTCAATCAGCCAAGGTGGAGTGAGCGCGCTAACGCTTCTGCCACTTTGATTCCATCGACCCCGGCGGACAAGATGCCGCCGGCATAGCTGGCACCTTCGCCTGCTGGGTATAGGCCTCTGGTGTTGGTGCTTTCAAAATCTTCACTACGCGGAATTTTGATGGGCGATGATGTGCGCGTTTCTACGCCGGTTAGCACAGCATCGTGCATATCAAAACCTTTGATTTTGCGCCCGAACACCGGTAATGCTTCGCGGATGGCTTCAATTGCAAATGAGGGTAAGCTATTATCTAAACTTCCTAAGCGCACACCGGGTTTGTAAGACGGTGTCACGCAGCCCAAGGCTGTGGAAGCTTTGCCGGCAATAAAGTCGCCTACTAATTGTCCGGGCGCTTCGTAGTTGCTGCCGCCTGCAATGTATGCGGCAGATTCAATCTGTCGTTGCAAGGCAATTCCGGCTAGTGCTGGAGCATCCACATCCGTTGGGTAGTCGCTTGGTTCTATGCCCACCACAATACCGGCGTTGGCATTGCGTTCGTTGCGCGAGTACTGGCTCATGCCGTTAGTCACTACTCTGCCCGGTTCAGAAGTTGCTGCAACTACGGTGCCGCCAGGGCACATGCAAAAACTGTAAACCGCGCGTCCATTGTTGGCGTGGTGCACCAATTTGTAATCGGCTGCTCCCAACAGCGGGTGTCCGGCATGCCGACCCCAGCGTGCCCGGTCAATCACGCCCTGCGGGTGCTCAATGCGAAAGCCCACCGAAAATGGTTTGGCCTGCATGGCAACTCCACGGTCATGCAGCATAGTAAAGGTGTCGCGCGAACTATGGCCTAATGCCATTACCGCATGGTCAGCACGTAGCGTGTAGGTATTTCCGTTAGTTGCATCCAGCACTTGCACCCCGCGTAGCTGGCGTTGACCTTGCGCGTTGATGGCAATGTCTAAATCGATAACGCGTTGCTCAAATCGTACTTCACCGCCCAGCGCAATAATTTGCTCGCGAATGTTCTCAACCACTTTCACCAGTTTGAAAGTGCCAATGTGCGGGTGCGCCTCGTACAAAATTTCTGCCGGTGCGCCAGCGTTGACAAATTCTTGCATGACCTTGCGCCCCAAATGGCGTGGATCTTTAATTTGGCTGTATAGCTTGCCATCGGAAAAAGTACCTGCGCCACCTTCGCCAAATTGCACGTTGCTTTCGGGCTGCAGAATATTTTTGCGCCACAGCCCCCAAGTGTCTTTGGTGCGCTGGCGCACGGTCTTGCCGCGTTCAATCACGATAGGTTTTAGCCCCATTTGTGCAAGAAGCAAGGCTGCAAACATGCCGCAGGGGCCAAAGCCTACCACCACAGGGCGAATGGCAGGCGGTTGTTTTGCCGCCTTGAGCGGGTACAGCATATCAGGCGTTGCGCTGATGTGAGGGTGCTTATTAAACTGCTCCAGCAGTTGCTGTTCTAACGCTGTATCAAGGTCAATATCTACGATATAAACGGCTAGCAAGTCAGCTTTACGCGCATCAAAGCTGCGTTTAAAAACCTGCAGGGAGTTTATTTGATGGGTTGTGATACCCAATGTTTCTGCTGCGAGCTTGGTGAGCGCTTCTAAAGGATGCGGATGTGGAATGCGGTCAGCATCGGTTTCTGGGGGAGCATCGGCCGCGCGGCGGTGTTCTATGGGCAGTGCTGAGAGGGGTAGTTTAAGTTCTGTGAGGCGTATCATGGGATGGCTCGTGGTGATCAAGCAAGCCTGAATGATAGCTAATTTGAAGCCAATATTTTAATTGTGTAGATGTTGGTTTATACTTTGTTTAAACAAAGGGGGTTTTATGGCTGAAGCAGTAATGTCGATTAAGCATTGGGGCAATAATCTTGGCGTGCGTTTGCCGCAGGCGGTTGCCCGTGAAGCGCATTTGCATGCCGATCAGCAAGTAAGGGTGATGGTGGAGGCTGGACGGGTCATTATTGAGCCACTTCAAGT
>CALPVM020000258.1 GCA_943327015.2 Akkermansia muciniphila | reverse complement strand
CGCAAATCGCCACTCGACTGCAAAACATGGCTGGCAAACGAATGGCGCAGCATATGGGGATGCACTGGCGTGCTTAAACCGGCTTGCTGGCTGCGCCGCCGCAAGCGCTGCCAAATCGACTGGGGCGTCAGGCGGGTGCCATAGCGGCCTACAAACAATGCAGGGCTACCACCACTAAAAGACTCACGCACATTCAACCACTCTTGCAACGCTTGCAAAGCCACGCTGCCCACCGGCACGCTGCGGCGTTTGGAACCCTTGCCCAGCACATGGGCCGTTGCATCCTGCAGGTTGATCCAGCCACGCGCCTGTGTGCTGGCTTCTGCATCCAGCCCCACCAGCTCCCCTACACGCAAACCACTGCCGTACAGCAACTCAACCATGGCAGCGTCACGCAACTCCAGCAGCGGATCGTCTTCACTCACAAAATCTGCCAGTTGCACCGCATCATCCACACCCAACGCTTTGGGCAGGGGTTTGGCAGCTTTTGGTGCACGCACATCCTGCACCGGGTTACTGCTTACCGCACTTTGGCGACCCAGCCAGGCATAAAAACCGCGCCAGCCCGACAAAATAAGCGCTATCCCGCGCCCGCTGCGCCCCTTGCTGTGCATCTGCGCTATCCAGCGCCGGATATGGGTGTTTTTAACTGCGAGCAAAGCTACATTAGCCTGCTGCGCAAAGTCTGCGAGCTTTTGCAAGTCGAGGGTATAGAGCGTAATGGTGCGCTCTGCTAAGCGTTTTTCCACGCGCACATAAGTTAAGTAATCCTCTACCCATGCCGCGTCGGATTTCATGCTTTTTTAACGCAGCCGTGCCAGAGCGGCACTAGAGAGCTCGCCAATGCGCGCCAAAAACTCGGTGCCCATGGCGCTATGAAAGCGCTGCGAATCCATGGATGCCAATACCAGCATTCCAAATGCAGGCACGGTGCTACCCAGCGTGCCGCTACGCAAAGGTATCAGCGCTAGTGAACTTACCGCAGAGGGGTCTTCCACCCAATTGACCGCTTCAAAACCGGTGTTTAAGCCGCAAAACGGCTCCATGAGGGAACTGGCAAACACTTTGGCATCGTCACTCACACCTTGGGCAAAATCCAGATCAGCAAATGCATCCGCCACGCCCCAAACACGGATTCCAACTTGGGGCACAGAAAACTGCTCTTTGATTTCGTTGGCTATTTGCAAAGGCAAAGAAGCGTTGTCAGTGGTTGTAAACAAGGTACGCGCCCAACGGAAAACCCTATCAGACAAAATGACGTTCTCATTGCCATTGCGAATCATGGCCATGATGGTGCCCTCAAGGTGCTTGATTTTTTCGCGCAGCATCTCGGCCTGACGCTCTTGCAGGCTCACAGTGCGCTTACTGTGCGGGCTGGTAAAGGTTACGGTTGCCAGCAATTCCGCATGGCGCTGAAAAAAGTCGGGGTTATTGGCCAAGTAGTTGGCAATATCGTCTTCTGTAATGGGGTTATTTAACGCTTGGTTCACAGTAGTTGTCATAAGTTATCCGGAATATCAATTTCACCCTGAAACACAGTGACCGCAGGGCCGGTCATCATCACAGGAGCATCGCCCCCTTTCCAGCTAATGCGCAGGACTCCACCACGGGTTTGCACCTGCACCGAGGATTCCAGGCAACCCCAGCGGATGCCAGCTACCACGGCCGCACACGCACCCGTGCCACAAGCCAGCGTCTCACCCGAGCCACGCTCGTAAACGCGTAGGCGCACATTTTTTCGATCTACCACCTGCATAAAACCGGCATTGACACGCTGGGGGAAGCGCGGATGGCTTTCAAGCCAAGCCCCGATCGTTTGTACCGGTGCTTCGTCCACATTGTCCACTAACTGCACCGCATGCGGGTTGCCCATAGACACCAAGCCTACCAGCACCTCATCCGACACGCCTGCGCCAGCAATAGCAGAAGCCGCATTTTTTCCAAAACTAGTAGACACACTCAGCGGCCAGCACAACCAACTACCCAAGTCCCGCTGCTGCAATCCCTCAGAGTTAAAGGGTAAGTCCAACGTTCTAAACCGTGGTGCACCCATATCCACAGTGACACCACCATCTGCCGTCACCTGCGGCGAAATAACGCCCTTCATGGTTTTTACGCGAATGGTGGTTTTGTCAGTAAGCCCGCGCTCCACCACGTAACGCGCAAAGCAACGCGCTCCATTGCCACACTGCTCCACCTCGCCGCCATCAGCGTTATGAATTTTGTATTCAAAATCAATACCGTCTTCGGGCGAGGGCAAAACCGACAATATCTGGTCGGCACCCACGCCAAAGTTCCGGTCTGCTAAAAAACGATATTGGCCAGCGCTCAGGCCTAAACGACCACGGGTTTCATCGAGCACCACAAAGTCGTTGCCCGCACCCTGCATTTTGGTAAATTGAATTCGCATAAGCGTAATTATCTACGGCTTCATGCCCTATCTGCTCTTTGAGAATGCACAACCCGCATTTAACAACGTGTCTTAGAATTTTCCCATGTTTAAAGATCGCATGGAGGCCGCCAACCAGCTTGCCCAAAAGCTGCGCACTTACCATGGAAAAAACCCGCTGGTATTAGGCATACCCAGGGGAGCTGTACCGATGGCTATTGGTATTGCCAAGGCCTTGCAAGGTGAGATGGATGTGTTGCTGGTGCGCAAGCTGCGCGCACCGCATCAGCCTGAATTGGCTATTGGCGCAGTAGATGAGAGCGGCTGGACTACCATGACAGAAGATGCCTCCACTTGTGGTGCAACGGAAAACTACCTGGCCACTGAAAAGCAAACTCAAATGCAGACCATTCGCCAGCGGCGCGCAATGTATTCTGGGCTTCGACCATCCATCAGTCCTGCAGGGCGCATTGTGATGGTGGTGGACGACGGAATGGCGACGGGCGCCAGCATGGTGGCAGCACTACACAGCTTGCGCACCACCCACCCCAAAAAATTAATCTGCGCCGTACCGGTGGCCTCAGTCGAAGCATTCGCCAAAGTACAGACTTTGGCGGATGAGGTGGTTTGCCTGCAAACCCCAAGCAACTTTGAGGCTGTGGGGCAGTTTTATACGCATTTTCCTCAGGTGGAGGATGCGGATATTGCAGCCATGTTGGCCAAACTAAGATAAGAGCCATTTGCCCGTTTTCAGGCCTAGGGGTGCGTTAAACAACTGAAATTGTGTTAATGTGCAGAAACTTTTTGATTTATCGCTCTATTAAGCCTCTTCTGATGTTTAAAACCTTTGTACCAACAGTAGAAGAATGGGCATCAACTGTCATCGGAACACGCCCCCCCTCGGCTCATGGTCGCGTAAGCTTGATCCTTGCCGAATACCACGCCATAAAAGGAAAAATT
>CALPVM020000257.1 GCA_943327015.2 Akkermansia muciniphila | reverse complement strand
GTAGAGCAAGGGCGTGTGTTGCTGGAGCGTAACGAACCAGCCTTGGCGGCTCCAGCTTTTTGGCGCGCGATTCGAGAATGCCCTACCATGGCACGTGCTGCCAGTGCGCTAGCCATTACCGCATTTCGCGCCGGCCACACCCATGCTGCAGTTATGCTGGGCGTGCGGGCTTGCCGCCTTAATCCCGCAGACCCTGAAAGCTGGTCTAACTGCGGTGCTTACTTTAAGGCCATTGGCGATTTACCGCAGGCATTGCACTACCAAACCAGTGCTGTAACAACAGCACCCACCAGTGCCCAGGCCCAATCGAATTTAGGCAACACCTTGGGCGCGTTAGGACGTTGGCCGGAAGCACTGCAAGCGGCCAACCAAGCTATTGCTTTAAGCCCGCAGTCTGCCGAATACCATTACAACCTTGGCATTGCTTTAAAAGAAACTGCCCACTTTACTGAAGCGCTACACGCATTCAGAAAAGCGCAACAACTGGGGGGTGGCTACATCAAGGCTGCGCTGCACGAATCGCTGCTGGAACTCCTCACGGGCGATCTGTCAGCAGGATGGCAGCATTACGAAAGCCGCTGGGATCAGCCCGATGCCAAAGAAAAGCGCAGCTTTGTACAACCGCTTTGGACTGGCCAAGCACTGACTAACACAACCATTTTGGTGCATGCGGAACAGGGTTTTGGTGACAGCTTTCAGTTTCTGCGCTACATCCCGCTACTGGCACAACGTGGCGCTAAAGTTATTTTGGTGGTTCAGTCTGAACTGGAAAGCATAGCCTCCAGAATAGACGGTTGCAGCCAATTAATACCCAGCGGAGCCCAACTCCCCCCCTTTGACTACCATTGCCCATTACTGAGTTTGCCAGCCGGTTTTGGCACCACGCTTGACACTATACCTAGTAACACGCCTTACATAAAACCGCTGCCAGACAAACTCAGCTACTGGTCTGAGCGCTTGGGCACGCGCCAAAAATACCGCGTGGCCTTGGTCTGGGCCGGCAGACCCACGCATGGCAATGATGCTAACCGCTCGATGCGTCTGCAGCAATTTGAAGCGCTTACCCGTCACAGTGGCATTGAATGTATTTCTGTACAAAAAGGCGATGCGCTAAGCCAAATTGACACCCTCGCGCCCGACTGCAATATGATTAACTTGAGTACCGACATACAGAGCTTTGAAGATACGGCTGCCATACTGCATCTGGTAGACGAACTGGTAAGCGTGGACACATCGGTAGCACACTTGGCGGGCGCGGTTGGCACCAAAGTAAGGCTGCTTTTACCGCTTATTCCAGACTGGAGGTGGCTGCTAAATAGGGCAGACTCTCCATGGTATCCCACCTTTACCATTTACCGTCAAACCAGCCGCTCCGAGTGGGATGCACCGGTTCAAAATCTGGTCAATGATATTTTAAAAGCAACCGCCTAAGCCAACGAGACACGCCATGAATTACGTCAAACGCCCTGCCCCATTTGTTCTACTGTCCAGCAGCCATGGCACCCTGATTACCAATAAAAATGACTACCGCATGATCGATGCCAACCGTGGTTTCGGAGTGGGCTACCAATTATTCAACCAAGGCTGTTTTGACCCCGAAGAAGTGGGCATTGCAGTCAAACTGCTCAATATGCGCCACCAGCATTTTGGCAATGGTGTGGTTGCACTAGATTGCGGAGCCAACCTAGGCGTACACACAGTCGAGTGGGCCAAGGCACTGTACGGCAAAGGCAGAGTCATTGCCTTTGAAGCCCAAGAGCGTGTTTACTATGCGCTGGCCGGCAATATTGCCATCAATAACTGCTTTAATGCGAGCGCCATTCTTGGTGCATTAGGCAGCAGTGAGGGCTTTTTAGACATACCGGTGCCCAATTATTTGCAGCCCGCCAGTTTTGGCAGCTTGGAATTGCGCCAAACAGCCAAAAGCGAATTTATCGGGCAAGCCATAGACCCTGCCAATAACCAAAAAGTGCGCATGCTCTCGATTGACTCACTGCAGCTGGAGCGCATCGATTTTATGAAAATTGATGTGGAAGGCATGGAGCTCGAAGTACTGGCAGGTGCTAACAACAGCATTGCGCAACACAAGCCCGCCATGCTAATTGAGTCGATAAAAACAGACAAACCCGCTCTACTCAAATTTCTGGAAGAGCGCGATTACAAAACCTTTCCGGTAGGCATTAACATTCTTGCAGTGCACAGCCAAGACCCCACTCTGCAACAAATCAGCACCAAACCATGACCTACCTGTCTTTTACAAGAAATTTTGAAGACGTGATGATCAATCGCGTCTTCAGCGCAACCCCCAAAGGCTTTTATGTAGATGTTGGCGCCTACCAACCAATTTCTGACAGCAATACCTGTGCCTTGTACCAGCGTGGTTGGCGTGGTGTGGTGGTGGAGCCCCAAGCCCGCTTGCATCCGCTATGGGCCAAACACCGCCCTGAGGACATACTTGTTGGAGCAGCCATTGGCGAGACCATGGGCGAGGTTACTTTTTACCAATTCCCATGGAATGACCAAGCCGCCACTATTGCGCCGGAAATTGTTGCCATGCACGAGCGCGAAGGCCGGCAGGTACAAAGCCAAACCCTGCCCAAGGTTACGCTCAACCATCTTATGGAGCAGCACCGCCCCCAAGGTGACATTCACTTGCTGAGCATTGATGTAGAAGGCGCTGAACGGTTGGCGCTGGAGGGTTTAGACCGAACCCGCTTTCGTCCTTGGCTGATTGTGCTGGAGAGCGTATTGCCTAACCGCCCACAACCCAATTTTGCCGAATGGGAACATTTGCTTCTCAACACAGGGTATGAGTTTGTTTATTTTGATGCGGTAAACCGTTTTTACCTGGCCAAAGAACACATTGACCTGAAAGTGCACTTTAACCGCCCGCCTTGTGTGTGGGATGACTTTATGGACCACCGCCTGTACCACGCACAACAGGTGGCTGCCAAAGCGCAAGCAGATTTAGAGCAACTCAAGGCTAGCTTGCGTACCCTTGCCCAATAAGTTCAAGCACCGGCTTCCATTGCCGGCTTTCGGTTTGGCGCAACAATTGCATACCGGGGTACCAGGGCGAATCGTTGCGCCCTAGAATCCAACGCCAATCCGGGCTGTAGGGCAATAACAACTGCACCGGTTTACCCAATGCTGCGGCCAAATGCGCCACTGATGTGTCTACGGCAATGACATAGTCCATACACTCCACCAAAGCCGCAGTATCTGCAAAACTATGCAACTGTTGGCTCCATTGAGTGACCTGCGGATGAGCCTTAAGGTGCGCTTGATCGCTGGCACGCACTTCTTTTTGCAAGCAATGGTATTGCACACCCGGCTTTAAACAAGCTGCAAATTC
>CALPVM020000256.1 GCA_943327015.2 Akkermansia muciniphila | reverse complement strand
ACAACACCCAGCACGCTGAAAATTCTCTACAAGCACAACTGACGCTCACCCTGCATGGTGATACGGACGTGTTGCGCATCCAAACCCGAATCATCAATACCGGCAACAGTGTGCTGCAAATCGATAAGCTCGCCTCAGGCGTGGTGCCTGTTGCGGCGCATTTATCGGATGTTGCATCGTTTCATGGGCTGTGGGCGCATGAATTTCAAATGCAACGCACACCCTTGGGCAGAGACGGCTGGCAAATGCAAAACCGCCAGGGACGAAGCTCCCACGAACACCCCCCTGCCTGCTTTGTACTGGAACCCACCACAGGCGACCACGCTGGACAGGCCATAGCCGCCCATCTGGCCTGGAGTGGCAACCACCATTTTTCTATTGATCCGCACTTGAGCGGCTGCTGGCTACTGCAAGCCGGCGAGTGGTTTTCCCCAGGCGAGGTACGCCTTGCACACTGCGAGAGTCTGGATGTGGCGCCGATGTATGTGTGCTGGTCTGCCCATGGTTTGAATGGTGCCTCGCAACAGTTACACCAACACGCACGCAAAGCGGTGTTGCAGTGGCATAACGGTAGCATGGCGCCACGCCCGGTGCACCTTAACACCTGGGAGGCCGTGTACTGGAACCACGACGAAACGGTGCTAAAAGAACTGGCTACCCGTGCAGCTGCATTGGGCATTGAGCGTTTTGTGCTCGACGACGGCTGGTTTCCCGGCCGCCCTGACGACCGCAGCGGCTTGGGCGACTGGTGGCCCGACCCGCTCAAATACCCCCAAGGTCTGCAACCCCTCATCGACCATGTGTTGCAGCTCGACATGGGTTTTGGCTTATGGGTAGAGCCCGAGATGGTCAACCCCGACAGCGCACTTTTTAGGCAACACCCGGGCTGGGCCTTGCAGTCATCAGGGCGTAGCCTGCAAACCAGCCGTTACCAGTTGGTACTGAATTTATCGCTGCCAGAGGTCAGCAACTACCTGTTTAGCAAAATCAGCGACTTGCTCAGTCAGCATCCGATTTCTTACCTTAAATGGGACATGAACCGCGACTTGGCGCAGGCGCAAGACGGCGAGGGCCGCATGATGTACCGCGCCCACGTGCAGGCTTTGTACGCGTTGCTGGCGCGACTTCGGCAAGCACACCCTGCGGTAGAGATTGAAAGCTGCGCCTCCGGTGGTGGCCGTATGGACTGGGGCGTTTTACAGCACAGCCACCGTTTTTGGACTAGCGACAATAACGACGCCGTATCGCGCGTTAGCATCCAAGGTGGTGCTTTGCGCTTGTTTCCGCCCGAAATTTTGGGTGCTCACGTCGGGCCTGCACCCGCACACAGCACCGGACGCGCGCAGTCTATGGATTTTAGATGTGCCGTGGCATTTTTTGGACACATGGGCGTAGAGGCCGATGTGCGTAAACTCGATGCTGCCCAAGCCAGCATTTTGGGCCGCTGGATTGGCCTGTACAAACAATGGCGCACGGTGCTGCACCAAGGTACATTTAGCCAAGGCAAAACCGCCAACGGCGTGTGGTGGATGGTGCAAACCGGGCAGCAAATAGTGGTGGGCATTTTTACCTTGGAACACACCCAATCATTACACCATGCACCGGTGCGCCTGCCGCTAAATAGCACCAGCCCATCAAACAACATGCCTAAATACATGCGTGTGCGCCTATTGGGGCGTGCCGGCCATGAGCGCGCACGGGGCGAGGCCACCACGGCTTGGCTCGATGCACTGCAATCTGATGGCGTGGTGTATAGCGCTGACGAATTGCAGCATTTGGGCTTGAACATACCCAATATGAACCCCGAGTCGGCGCTGGTTTTTTCGATTGAAACATGTAACACAACTCAGCCATAAACACTTACATAACCCTTATGAGCAACTCCCCTCCCCTCGCGTATGCCAACTACCCCAGCCTGGCCGGCCGCACCGTGTTTGTTACCGGCGGCAGCTCTGGCATTGGTAGCGACATCGTTATTGCCTTTGCCCGTCAAGGCGCCAAAGTGGGCTTTACCGGTCGCAATGCTGCCGCTGCAGCGCAAGTGGTAGAAGCGGCAAGCGCAGTTGGCCCAGAGCCTTTGTTTATTTCCAGCGACGCCATCGATGTATCTGCATTGCAAGCAGCCATTGCCCAAACTGCAGGCACATTTGGCGACATCAGCGTGCTAATAAACAATGTCGCCAACGACCAGCGCCATGACCTGATGAGTGTTACTGCTGACGATTTTGACGCACGCGTGGCCGTTAATTTACGCCCCCACTTTTTTGCAGCGCAGGCCGTGGTTGCCGGCATGCGGCGTTTAGGTGGCGGCGCTATCATTAATTTAGGCTCTACCAGCTGGATCATCAAGGGCAAAGGCTACCCAGTGTATGCTACCTGTAAATCGGCCACCGTGGGTTTAACCCGCAGTCTGGCGCGTGAACTGGGCGAGCACAACATTCGTGTTAACACGCTCACCCCGGGCTGGATCATGACCGAAAAACAAATGACCCATTGGGTGGACGAAGCGGGTGAGCGTGCCATGAACGAGAACCAATGCCTGCCCGGCCGAATTGTGGGCAGCGATGTAGCCAACTTGGCATTGTTTTTAGCCGCAGACGACAGCCGCATGGTAACTGCACAAGATTTTGTCATAGATGCTGGTTGGACTTGAGCATGCCCTCCTTTTCTGTAGCTTGGCCTGCCAGTATGGATCTGGGCGAAGGTGCCATGTGGCACGCCGCCTCAGAGCGGTTTTTTTGTGTGGATATTCATTGCTGCACCCTTTTTGCGTGGTCGCCCACCACCCAACAAGTACAAACTTGGCGTATGCCCGAGCGCATCGGCTGGATTATTGCTCGCACCGATGGTGATGGTTTTATGGTGGGCTTGCAGTCTGGCTTTGCCCGTGTCTGGCTAGAGCCAGAGTTACGCATAGAGCGCTGGAGTTGCCCGCATCCAAATGCGACAGATGTGCGCTTGAACGACGCCAAAGCCGATTGCCATGGACGCATTTGGGCTGGATCCATGAACAACCGCAACCCCAGCCAGCCCGATGGGCAATTAGTGCGCTTGGACGCAGATGGCAAATTTGAAGTGCTTGAGCGTAACATTCATATTGCCAATGGCCCGGCTATTGCCGCAGATGGCACGTGGATGCTGCACAACGACTCATACCTCAACACCACTTACCGCTACAGTATCTCTGAAGCGGGACAATTAAGTGATAAAACCCTTTGGCGCAGCTACTCGGATGCCGAAGGCACACCAGACGGCATGACGATGGATGGCAACGGCAACGTATGGATCGCCTTTTGGGGTGGTGCCTGTGTGCGCCAGTTCGATCAAAATGGCACACAGTTACAGCAAATTGACCTGCCCGCCTTGCAAATTACCAGCATGGCTTTTGGCGGCGCCAATTTTGACACTTTGT
>CALPVM020000255.1 GCA_943327015.2 Akkermansia muciniphila | reverse complement strand
GTGATGGAAGTGCTGGATGCACTGGTCGATTTGGCTCCTCCACCGCAAGCACGCACCAGCTCCACATTGGTCAACCGACAACCGGTTGTGAAAGAAGTGCAACCTGAAGACGCAGCATTCTCAGGCGTTGTATTTAAAGTGCAGGCCAATATGGATGCAAACCACCGCGACCGTATTGCCTTTGTGCGGATGGCCTCCGGCAAATACACCCCCGGCATGAAACTCAAAGTCATGCGTACCGCCAAAGAGTTACGCCCCACCAGTGTAGTGACCTTCATGAGCCAACGCCGTGAAGCAGTAGACGAAGCCTACGCGGGCGACATTGTGGGTTTTACCACCCACGGCGGCGTGCAACTGGGCGACACCATTACCGATGGTAGCGTTAACCTGCAGTACACCGGTCTACCCTTTTTTGCGCCAGAATTATTTATGACCGTGGTGCTTAAAAACCCTTTGCGTACCAAACAATTGCAGCAAGGCTTGGCACAGCTGGGAGAAGAAGGTGCGATTCAGGTGTTCCGCCCGGAAGTGGGAGGCAATATGCTACTGGGTGCCGTGGGGCAATTGCAGTTTGAAGTGGTACAGCATCGGCTTAAAGGTGAATACGATGCCGATATACGACTGGAAGGCAGCCAGTACACAGGCGCGCGCTGGATCACCGCCGACACCCCGGCAGAACTGCGCGAATTTGTTAACGCCTACCCGATGCGCATGGCGCGTGATGCGGCAGACACCCTCGCCTACCTCTGTACATCGCCCTACGATGTGCGGCTGGCGCAAGAACGTTTTCCTAAAATTCACTTTCACCCGCTGCGTGAGCATGCGGGCTTGGCCTTACAGTCTGCGGGCTAACAGGTATTAGTGTGAGCGTTGGCGCAGTGCCTCGTACAGGCATACGCCACTGGCCACCGACACGTTTAAGCTTTCTACCGCTCCACGCATGGGTATGCTTACCAACTGGTCACACGTTTTGGCAGTCAGTTGGCGCATGCCATCTCCCTCTGCACCCAGCACCAACGCTACAGGACCCTTGAGGTCCGCTTGATAAACCGACTGCGTAGCAGCGTCGCTGGTGCCAATAATCCAGATGTTGCGCTCTTTGAGCTCATTGAGTGTACGTGCCAAATTGGTCACCATAAAGTAAGGCACGGTTTCTGCCGCTCCACTGGCCACTTTGGCCACGGTAGCATTGATGCCGGCAGCATGGTCTTTAGGGGCAATCACCGCATGCGCACCCGCGCCATCGGCCACACGCAAGCAGGCACCCAAGTTATGTGGGTCGGTTACACCATCTAATACCAAAATTAAGGGGTTAACTCGTTGCTCAACTGGTAAAGCGGCTTGCGAAGCCTCCAGATTTTCCAACAACTCATCCAAAGAGTGGACTTGAGGCAAGGCCTGAACCCGAGCCGCTACGCCCTGGTGCCCATGCCCGCCACACAATTTGGACAATCGCAGACCATCCGACTCGATCAGGCGTACACCTGATTCGGACACGCGGTCTAAAAACTGGCGCATACGGGCATCGCGCCGGGTGGGTTCGAAATAAATTTCAACAATAGATTGGGGTGCTGTTTTTAAACGCACACCCACGGCATGAAAGCCAAAGAGTACTTTAGGTGATGACATGCGGGCTATTATCCTCGCTAAGCTGCTTCATAAAACATTAACTCACCAAGTGCCCAGCTTCAATCGTAATTCGCCTGTCACAGCGCGCCGCAATACCACGGTCATGGGTTACCAGTACCAGCG
Source organism: Akkermansia muciniphila (assembly GCA_943327015.2). Lineage (GTDB taxonomy): Bacteria > Pseudomonadota > Gammaproteobacteria > Burkholderiales > Burkholderiaceae_C > Allorhodoferax. The sequence goes on along the minus strand of CALPVM020000255.1, from coordinate 1,679 downwards.
TGGTGCCAAGCTCGCGGTTCAGGGCAAACATGAGCTCCATGATTTTTTCGCCGGTGGCAAAGTCGAGGCTACCCGTTGGCTCATCAGCCAACAGCACCGCCGGCTTCACCACAAAAGCACGTGCCAAAGCTACACGCTGCTGCTCGCCGCCACTGAGCACCCGCGGGTAAGAATTTAACCGCTGCGACAGCCCTACTCTTGCGAGTATCTCGGTAGCTAAAGTGCGAGCATCTTTGCGACCTTCGAGCTCCAGCGGCAGCATCACGTTCTCCAGCGCGGTCAAATTGCCCAGCAGCTGAAAACTCTGAAATACAAAGCCTACCTGCCGTGCCCGCACCGCTGCGCGCGCGTCTTCGTCCATAGAAAACAAATCAAAACCAGCCAGCCTGACCGTGCCTCTGCTGGGGGTATCCAAACCAGCAATAATGGACAGCAAAGTGCTTTTACCAGAACCCGATGCGCCCACAATGGCTGCTGTCTCCTGCTTTTTTAGCACAAAGTCAATATCGCTCAAAATATCCAGTGAGCCGGTGGAGTCGGTCACGGTTTTGTAGATATGCTCAACGGAAATAATAGAATCAGACATGCTCAAACTTTCTTCTTACTTGCGTTACTTTACCGCGCTCTGCATTCTGATGTGCGTTTCAGGTCTTTGCCATGCGCAAAACACCACAAAAACCGCTTTGCCGGTGATTTTGGTGTTGGGTGACTCGCTCAGTGCCGAATATGGTCTTAAACGCGGCACCGGCTGGGTGGCCTTGATGGAACAGCGCATCAAGACCGAAAAAATACCTGCTAGCGTGGTGAATGCCAGCATCAGTGGCGACACCACCTCGGGTGGTCGATCTCGCCTTGCAGCATTGTTAAAGCAGCACCAGCCCAAGTTGGTGATTATTGAGCTGGGTGGTAACGACGCCCTGCGTGGCCTGCCGCTGCAATCTACTGCCGACAACTTAACCGCCATGGTGCAAATGGCCAAGACGCAAAAAGCCAAGGTGCTGTTGGTGGGTATGCAGGTTCCACCCAACTACGGGCAACAATACACCCAAGATTTTTCCAAGACATTTCAGGACGTAGCTCGTACCCAAAAAGTAGCCTTGGTACCGTTCTTTTTGAAAGGTATTGCCGATGTACCGGATGCTGCGCAGTGGTTTCAGAACGACCGGATTCACCCTACTGAAGCTGCGCAGCCTAAGATGTTGGAAAACGTGTGGATGGCGGTTAAAAAGGGGCTGCAGTAGTTACTTTTGGTGTCACTCCACCGTCACACTCTTAGCCAAATTCCGCGGCTTATCCACATCCGTACCCTTGGCACAAGCAGTATGGTAGGCCAGTAGCTGCAACGGCACCACGTGCAGCAATGGCGACAACTCACCGTAATGTTCTGGCATATGGATCACAAACAAACCATCCCCCGACTCAATGCGTGTATCGGCATCGGCCAGCACGTACAACACGCCACCACGGGCGCGTACTTCGTGCAGGTTGCTTTTTAGTTTTTCCAGTAGCGCATCGTTAGGGGCAACTGTGACCACCGGCATGTCGCTAGTCACCAAAGCCAACGGGCCATGCTTCAGTTCACCGGCAGGGTAGGCCTCGGCATGGATATAGCTAATTTCTTTAAGCTTGAGCGCGCCCTCTAAGGCGATCGGGTAATGCAGGCCACGGCCTAAAAACAG
>CALPVM020000254.1 GCA_943327015.2 Akkermansia muciniphila | reverse complement strand
GTTTGCCTTGGAGCGCCAGGCAGAGGCAATGCAAAGTATAGAGGGCGCCCTGCAGATTTTTCCCGATTACCCTGAGGCGCTCTACCATATGGGGCTGATTAAACAGCAGGAAAAAAAGTTTGACGAAGCGCACCTTTTTTACAGCCGTGCCGTTAAAGCAAACCCAAGCTACCATCAGGCATTGGTGCGCTTAGCGTTTGTGATGCACAAGCTCAAAATGCTACCGCAGGAAAGTCTGGCTATTTTGGATCGTGCACTTTTAGTGAACCCGAATGATGCCGATTCTTTACGTGCACGGGCTGGTTTGCTGTCGGGCCTCAAGTTAATTAATCAATCGCTGGCTGACTATGACCGCGCTATTGCGCTCGACCCGAACGACCATAAAACCTACTCTGACCGGGCAGAAACACTGTTGATCGCCAAGCGCCATGAAGATGCAGTAGCATCGTTTAAGCGTGCGTTGGAGTTGGGTGGTGACAAAGCTGAGCTGACCTACGCGCTGGCTTCTTTGGGTCAGGATGTAATTCCCCAAACTGCGCCAGCCAACTATGTAACCACTCTGTTTGACTGGTACGCCGAGCGTTTTGATGACCACTTGCAAAACCGATTGAAGTACCGCACACCTGAGCAGTTGTGCCAGGAAATTATGCGGCTTCATCCAGGTTTTGGTTTAAATATCCTGGATTTGGGCTGTGGTACCGGCTTGTGCGGTCCGTTGCTTAAACCCCTTGCAGCTAGCATGACTGGGGTAGATTTGTCTGCCAACATGCTGGAAATGGCGCGTAAGCGGGATGTGTACGATGCATTGGTGTGCTCGGATTTAACTTCGTATATCGCAACGCAGAATAATCAATTTGAGCTGGTAGTGGGTGCCGATGTGTTTATTTACGTGGGTGCTTTGGAGGTAGTGTTTGCAGCTACCCGTGCTGCTATGCGAAAAAATGGTATTTTTGCTTTTTCGTTTGAAACCAGCGAGGTGGAAGATCTGGTGTTAAGGCCTACCAGACGTTATGCCCATTCGGTAGCTTATATTCAAAATTTGGCTACAGCCCATGGCTTTAGTGTGGCCAAACTGGAGCCTACGATTATTCGGGAAGAGGGCGGCGAAAACCAGGACGGTTATTTGGCAGTTTTGCGCTTGGATTGAGCGCAACGCATTTGCCCATAAAAAAACCGCAGCACGCTGCGGTTTTTTGTGTGAGCCATAGAGCCGAATTAAAACAGCTCGAGTTCTCCGGAATCGACCAAGTCGTCGGTAGAAACCAGAATCTCCTTGAAGTCTTCGGGCGTCCAGTTAAGGTTGAACACAAAACGCTGGTAAATGTATACCGGTGGTGCGCTTTGGTCGTTCAGGTCGGTCAGTGTGTATTTAAAGCACAACTGTGGAGTGCTGGAGCCAAAAGAAATATTACGCTCTTCTAGCTTGACCAACATGGGTACCTGAATCTGGGCGGTTAGGCGGTGGTCTTCGTCTGACACATAACGCGCTTTAAAGGAGCCCCAAATGAGGTTGGTTACTTCGCCCAGTACATCTGCAATGCGACTGGCTTTGGGCGGGTCGTTAGGGTCAATCACTTCGTCACCCAACTTGATGGGGAGGTTTTCAGATTGCAACATCATGTAGCCACGGCACCAGCTGCTTTCCAGCGGAATAAGGGTAAAAACCTCGCCACAAACAATGGAGTCTTTAACAATATAGGGCGTGTCGCACACCAGGCTGAAATGGCGGAACTGGCTGAGCAGCGATTTTTCAGTAATTTCATGAATGCCGCGCACCATGACATTGGGAAACACAAAACTGAAAATAAAGTCGTTTAAGCTGGTAAGCAGTCCGTTAATTTTTTCAACGGTGTAGGCTGTGCAGAAATAGCCACGAACTTTTTCGTCTAGGTCGTCTAAGGTGTCCGAGTTTTTGCGACGCAAGAAAATAGGGAGTTCCGGGCGGATGCTATGGATACGGCAGCCCAGCTCAATACCGCCGGTAGGATTGTCGTGATAGCTTTCAGAGAGCAAAATACCGCCCAAATCTACATTGGACTTGAGGACGTTCATTACATTGTCGTTATGCGACTTGAGGCCAATCAAGTTGTTTTCGTTGCAAAAGCGCTTGATTTGATTTAACACCTCGATATCGCCATCGTCAATAACAAGCACTTTGCTGACAATGTTTGCACTTTCGGTCATTACTAATCTCCGTTTTTAAAATCCGTTAACTTTGAACTATATCTTAGGTCAAACCAGTCAATTATATGATTACTTGGTCTTTTATAGCCCCATTCTTGTTTTAAAGTGGGCAAAAATACAATTAAGGTTTGTTGTTAGTGGTTTATTCTGATTGGGTGCTTAGAACAAGCCATTGGTCTTCCAGCATTTTGAGTTCATCATTGACCTTTTTGAGTTTTTTGCCAAGTTCCGCAATCTCGGCTGGCGCTGGGTTTAGGGCTAATTTGCCTTCTAGTGTTGAGCCCTCGGCACTAAGGGTGCCCATACGCAGCTCGACCTTTTGCAGCTCTTTTTTGATATTCGATTGTTGTACGTTGGCAGTATTGTTCGGCTTTTGCGCTGCTTGTGCAGCTGGGGCGCTAGCTTTGGGCGCTTTTGCCAGCTCGCGCTGGCGTTTGGCTTCGTCCAGCAGGTAGCGCTGGTAGTCGTCCAGGTCGCCATCAAAGGGTGCAACCCCGCCGTGCGACACCATCCAGAATTCGTCACACACGGCACGAAGTAAAGCTCGGTCGTGGCTGACCAGCATGACAGTGCCTTCAAATTCGTTCAGCGCCATCGACAAGGCTTCGCGTGTGGCCAAATCAAGGTGGTTGGTAGGCTCGTCCATCAGCAACAGGTTGGGGCGTTGCCACACAATCATGCACAGCACGAGTCGGGCTTTTTCGCCCCCGCTCATGCTGCCAACAGCTTGTTTAACCATGTCGCCACTAAAGTTAAAGGTGCCAAGGAAGCTGCGCAAATCTTGCTCACGGGTGGCTTGGCCGGTAATTTTGCCCTCTGCAGTCAGGTCTTTGACCAGTTTGATCATGTGCTCCAGCGGGGTGTCGGCCGGGCGTAATACATCGAGTTCCTGCTGGGCAAAGTAGCCGATGTTCAGGCCTTTACCTTCGGTCACTTCGCCGCCAATGGCTTGCAGATCGCGCGCCACAGTTTTAACCAGCGTTGATTTACCTTGTCCGTTGGCGCCCAATATACCTATGCGTTGTCCTGCCAGCACCGAGCGGCTGACATTACGCACAATAATGGTGGGTGGGGTACCTGCGGGGGCGTCTTCAGGGGGCGGGTAGCCAAAGCTGACACCTTGCATCGAGAGCATGGGGTTGGGCAGGTTGGCGGGCTCTTTAAATTCAAAGGTAAAGTCGGCCTCAGATAGCAGAGGAGCAATTTTTTCCATCCGGTCCAACGCCTTAACCCGGCTTTGTGCCTGCTTGGCTTTGCTAGCCTT
>CALPVM020000253.1 GCA_943327015.2 Akkermansia muciniphila | reverse complement strand
TGGCGGTATTACTATCATTGTTGCGCGTTTTATGCCATTTTTGCGTACTTTCGCCCCATTTGTGGGTGGCGTGGCACACATGGACCGGGTTAAATTTACTACGTATAACGTAGCTGGCGCTTTTATCTGGGTGCTGGGTATTTGTACGGTGGGGTACTTTTTGGGAAGTATGCCTTGGGTAAAAGCCAACTTGGACAAAATCATTTGGGCGATGATTTTTATTCCAGGACTGATTGTAATTTTTGGCGCTTGGCGAGCAAAAAAAGCGCGTCAAACTTAACTGGTGGTGCGCTGCCGTGCCAGAGGTGGGTTCTTGGCAAAGTAGCCCACAATACCCCGCATGATTGCATCGGCCAATTGAGTTTGATACTCTTCACTATTGAGCTTTTCTTCTTCGGTGGGGTTGCTGATAAACGCAGCTTCCACCAACACGCTGGGAATATCGGGTGCCTTTAGCACCGCAAAACCCGCTTGCTCCACCTTGGGTTTGTGCAGTTTACCTACCCGCCCAATTTCACCAAGCAAATTTTTACCCAGTTTGAGGCTGTCGTTAATTTGCGCGGTGGTGCTCATGTCCAGCAATGCGCGTTGCACCGTGGCGTCCTTGGCTTTGACGTTAAGTCCACCTATCAAGTCGGCCTTGTTCTCTTTTGCGGCCATCCAGCGTGCAGCACTGCTTGAAGCGCCCCCTTGACTCAATGCAAATACACTGGCTCCCTGGGGTTGCGGAGTAAAAAATGCATCGGCATGCAGGCTGATAAATAAGTCTGCCTGAACCCGCCGTGCTTTTTGAACCCGCATATGCAGTGGCACAAAAAAATCACCATCACGCGTCAGATAGGCGCGCATGGCGTTGCCTTTGATGCTGGTGGCGTTAATGCGTTCGCGTAGCATGTGTGCGAGTTTCAAAACGACGTCTTTTTCGCGCGTACCACCCGGGCCGATGGCGCCTGGATCTTCGCCACCATGGCCAGCATCGAGCGCCACAATAATCAGGCGTTCCGTGCCCTTGAGAGCAGGCGGCTCGGGTTTGGTTTCAATAGACGCGCCAGCTTTAGCCAACGCCTCCTTTTTTGCGGGGATTTTGGAAGTGGAATCCGGGTGGCTTACGGAGGAGGGCTGCAAATGTTTGGCAATGAGGGCTTCTAGCGGGTCTTGCGCGGTGAGTTCCTGATTTTTTTCGGCAATCAGAGCCTCCAGCGGATCTTGCTCTTGCGTAGGATACAAGTCCAACACAAAACGGTGCTGATATGCAGCAACCGGGGTTAATGCAAATACTTGTGGTTTGATAGCATGTTTTAAATCAATAACCAAGCGCACCACGTTGGCGGAAAATTGCCCGACCCGAATGCCCGCAATATTGGGGTCGTCCGGCCTAACCTTGGCCAATAACTCTTTAAGTGCCGGGTTAAGTGTTATGCCTTCAATATCCACAGCCAGGCGGGGTGGGTTAGCGACTATGGTTTGCTTGGTTTTGAGTGCGCCGTCAGATTCGATGGTAACGCGCGTATATTCTGGTGCAGGCCAAACGCGCACAGTAAAAATGCTGGCACCACAGGCAATTTGCGGTAGACCCAGAGTGAGTACAACGGCGCTGTGTTTTAGCAAGGTGCGGCGTTTTATGGTCATGGTAGCAAACTTGCCCCTAATGGTGTGTTGGCAGTGATGCAGACTTCGCGCACTTCTTCTTGGCCCATGGCTATATGGAAGTCCCAGTCGGCCACAGGCAACACTTTGGCTGCATTCTCTGGCCACTCTGCCAGTTTGAGTCCTGGGCCGGCAAAAATGTCACGAAAACCGGCGTCCTCCCACTCCCTGGGGTTAGAGAAACGGTAAAAATCACAATGCCAAATGGTACTTTGGGGCAGTTCGTAGCTTTCCACAATGGCGTAACTCGGGCTTTTAATGCGACCGTGCACCCCCATAGCGCGCAGCAAATGGCGTACAAACGTGGTTTTGCCAGCGCCCAGCTGGCCATGCAAGGCAATAAAAGCGTGGTGTACAGATGCATGCTGCGACAGGTTTTCTGCAAAAGACTGCGTGGCAGCCTCATCGGGCCAGCGTAGGCTTTTTACAATGGGGGTGAAATGACACAAAGCACTCAATTTAATAGCAACTTATTGTTAGCAAACATACAGGCATGGGGGCAAGAACTCGCATTTTCTCAAATTTGCGTGGCGGGAGTTGATATTTCTAGTGCAGAGCCCGGTTTATTAGCATGGTTGGAGCGAGGTTTTCATGGTGATATGGAATACATGGCCCGCCATGGCCTTAAACGCGCCAGACCGGCAGAACTCGTGCCCGGCACCTTGAGTGTACTCACTGCACGCATGAATTATCTCCCAAGCGCAACGCCTTCGGATTGGCAATCCATAGAGTGGGACCGATTAAAGACATCCAACGAAGGGGTCGTGTCTGTTTATGCGCGAGGGCGCGACTACCATAAGGTGCTGCGTAGCCGCTTGCAAAAACTCGCTGAAAAAATAGCCATGCACATTGAACCCTTGGGTTACCGTGTGTTTACCGATTCGGCTCCCGTGCTGGAAGCAGAGTTGGCAGCACGCAGCGGGCAGGGCTGGCGTGGTAAACATACCTTGCTGCTGAACCGTCAAGGCGGGTCAATGTTTTTTTTGGGTGAGATTTATTTGAACGTAGCCCTGCCACCCACCGCAGCACAAGAGCCCCATTGCGGTACGTGCAAGGCGTGTATCGATGTGTGCCCGACACAGGCCATTGTGGCGCCTTACCGTCTTGATGCACGTCGCTGCATTTCGTACTTGACGATTGAGCATGACGGCGCAATACCGCTAGAGTTACGACCGCTAATGGGTAACCGGATTTACGGTTGTGACGATTGCCAGCTCATTTGCCCCTGGAATAAGTACGCCCAGCGCAGCAGCTTGCCGGATTTTGATGAGCGCAAAGGCTTAACCGGTCAGCAGTTAACTGCCCTGATGCGCTGGACGGAACAAGAGTTTTTGCACCTTACTGAAGGGAGTCCAATCCGCCGGATCGGGCACGCCCGATGGTTGCGCAATGTGTCTGTGGCTATCGGGAATGCTTTGGCTGCGAAACCAGAACCGCATACAGTCCTAGCCATGCATGATGCGTTACAGTGCTGGCAACAGCATCCGAATGAATGGGTGCGAGAGCATGTGCAGTGGGCGCTGAGGCAGGGCGTGAATGGATAAGAGGTGGAGAGTGCAGAAGCAAATTTACAGTTTTAATAAGTTGAGTATGCTTTGGGTACTCAGATTGGCTTTAGCCAACATCGATTGCCCAGCATTCTGTAGAATTTGGTTACGCAGTTGAATGCTCGATTCTTGCGAGTAATCCGTGTCGACTATGCGGGCGGCTGCCACTTGGGTATTGACAATGTTGGTTTGTAGATTACTTTGCGCGCTTTGTAGTCGAGCCTCTTGTGCACCATAATATGTTTGGAATTTGCTGACTAAATCAATGGCAACGTCAAGTTGACCCATAGACGTGACGGCTGCGTCACGATTGCGCAGTGA
>CALPVM020000252.1 GCA_943327015.2 Akkermansia muciniphila | reverse complement strand
CTGTGTATTACAAAAATGCAGTTTGACCTTAATGCGCCCTTTATGGTGTACACATCTTTCGTCGGCTAAACTGCGACAGCGGTGTTAAACCTGCTCTACCTCAAACCTCACACTATTGCGGCTTTCTTTGCTGAACTCCACGCCAATCAGATAGATAGGGCAACCTGTGCCACTGTATTTGTCGGCGTAGTGCTTGTCTTTTATCTGCTGCAAAGCCCGACCTTCAGGGGTGACTTCTACTACTTTAAATTCAAAAATATATACGCGTCCTTCAAACCGGATTGCCATGTCCAGACGCCCGAGGTTGGTGGATTCTTCGACCGCTATATTTAAACCTAAAGAGGCAAAATAGCTGTAGAACACGCTTGCGTAGTAACCCTCATAGTCTGCGATGGCGTTGTTGGTGTACCACTGGTGCGGAATGCTGGCATAAAAGGCGTGGAAGATATTTTTTAAGCCTTGCAGGTCATTGCTCAGCAGAGCGTCATAGAGCCGGGTGGCTTCAATGCTGTACTGCGTGTCACTACCGGTCAGGCTTTGTAGTAACAAGCCATTCAGGCTGGTGCGCACTTCCAGGTTGGGGTAACGCAGTTTGACTTGGCGCAAGCCCGGTATGGCGCGCACACTGTCTATGGTTACATAGCCGGCCTGAAACATCAGTGCCTCAACCGGAATATGGTCAACATCAAAACTGGACAGCAGTGTTTCCGCAGCCACCATGCGGCCAATATCGGGGGTAAAGGTGCGGCGTTGCCGCAGCAGCTTAAGTAAAAAAGTGGGCGTGCCAGATTCAAACCAATAGGGCTTAAAGGTGTGGGTTGAAAACAGCAAAAGCACATCGTAGGGGTTGTATACCGAGTTGCCCAGCCAGTTGTAGCCGTTGTACCAGAGGCGAATGTCTTCGCGGTCTAGACCCTCCAGCTCTGGCGCAAACGTGGTGTCAATATCTACATCGGTGTAGCCGCAAATGGTGCTGTAGCGCGGGTCTAAAGTTATGTCCTGCAGGTTATTGAGGCCCGAAAACAAGCTCACTTTGCTGAACTTGGATACGCCGGTGAGCAGCACAAATTTAAGGTGTGCGTCCGAGTCTTTAATGACCGAATAGAGGTCTTTGAGTCCTTCGCGCAATTGCAAAGCAATTGCCGGGTCTTCGATGCGGTCGAGCATGGGTTTGTCGTATTCATCGACCAGCACCACGGCACGCTGGCCGTGTGATCGGGCAGCATGTTTGATAATCTCGGCAAAGCGGCTACGCGCATCCGGGTAGGCCTGCACCATACCAAATTGTTGTTCTAGTACAGAAAGCTGGTGGTGCAGGGTGTGTTGCAAGTCTTCCGCACAGCGCATCACTCCGCCACCAAAGCTAATGCGAATCACTGGATACTGCACGCCCCAGTCCCATTGTTTCTCGGCAATCAGACCTTTGAATAGTGTTTGGTTACCCTCGAAAAGTTCTTTCAGGGTGTCGAGAAATAGACTTTTGCCAAAGCGTCTGGGGCGGGATAAAAAGAAGTATTTGCCTTGTTCAATCAGCTGGAGCGCAAGACCAGTTTTGTCGACATAGTAGTAGTCGGCTTCGCGAATTTGGGCAAAGGTTTGAATGGCGATGGGGAGTTTGCGTTTGGACATGCTGCCATTGTAGAATTTTCTTCATTCAAGATAATACGGGCGGTTACTTCAGCAAACGAATAAGGCTTGGGTATGATGTCATTCCATCTTTGACCTGTTCAAATTCGTGTTCCTTGCACTTGGCGTGAAGACTTATCGCAGCTGTGTTGCCTTCAATCCCTGTTGGTACGTAATGACCCGTAAGAGGCGGATACTATGGACTGTTTAGAGGCTATTGCGGATACGCGTATTTGAGAATGCTGCGGGTAGATTCGCCTTAAGACCATGTAATTACTGGGTTGGTTTTTGCAAACTTTCTTTAAGCAAGCGAAAGTTTTTACAAGCCAATTCAATTTTAAACGAGCAACCAACTTCGTAGTCCAGCATAGCTTTTCGAGTGTCGTTCTTTTTTTGGCTAGCATAGCCTCTATTGTTATAAGCAAATCCGTTGTTTGGCTCTAGTTTGATTGCAGTATTGGCATCTGCAATTGCCTCGTCCAACATATTCAGATTTGCTTTAGCGCCAGACTTGATGATGTAAGCTAGGGGCGAGGCAGGATAAATAGCTATAGCTTCATCAGCAAGTCTAATTGCATCTTCCCATTGATTACTGTCAAATTGCTTAAGGGCTTGCTGAATTTTAAGGTTGGCCCCTCCTTTGGGGTCAGCAGGAGAATAGCCTTTAATTCTTTTGAAATTATCACAGGACAATGTAAATCCATTCTCGCAAGCGTTTTTGTATCCAGCCAAGGCTTTATCGATAGCACCACGCTGCTCTTTTACAACGCTACTATTGTTGATAGCTGCCGTGTTTGCAGGTTGAAGTTGTAAGGCCATCTTACAGTCCGCTTCAGCTTCATCTAAGTAAGAATAGCCTAAGTAAGCGCGACAACGATTTACGTATGCTTGTACCATCTTAGGGCTGTTAGCTATTGCAATTTCAGCACTTCGGATTGCTTCTGCCCACTTTCCCCGGTTTGCAGCATCCACGCTTTTCTCGTTCCATTCTATGGCCTTAGATGAGCCTAACAATTCTTCAAGAGTTGCAGTTACTGGTGTTGGACGTTCATCTAAAGAACCATTAACTGCCGGCGCAATAGCATCATCGTTATCTGTATTCCTGTCTATAGTTGCATTTGTTTTAGAAATGACCGCTTGGCCTTGCGGTATTTGCTTTAATTCATTAATAATTTCTGAATGTCGCAAGGTGATAAGACTCGCCAATTTATTAGATAAATTAGTGTATTCCTCTGGTGAGTTAACTGAAGTTTGTTTCTTGGTATCTGCCCGCTTTCCAGCTTGGTTGCGTCCATTCTTTCGATCGGCCACTCCTACTCGGTCACCTAGAATAAGCTCATGTTTACTGTTATCAATTGACCAAGTCTTGAATTTTTTTAGAAAACTTTGACCAAGTAAAAGAGGCCCTTCTACGTTCGATATTGATGCTTCAATATTTTCTGCTGATATGTCCCCGATTGTCACTTTACGAAGCACAAAGCGCCGGGATTTGGTCGTACTCCCATCTGCCAGGGTGTAGAGTTGTTCACCTCTGAAATCAGAATCTGAAATTGTTTTGGTTCTTATAAGAGTTCTCGCCACATCAGCGGGAATTGTTATATCTGCTGCGCCACTATCGACAATAAAGTTCAGTGTAATTTGTCCATTTAGGTTTGTCGGTACACTGAATACACCACCAGATTGAACCATTGGTATTCGATAGAGTTTCAAGTCGCTATCACTCACCGGATCAGCATCAATGGTAAGCTTGTCATTTTTAAAAAATCCAGTTTGAAGTTTCCCATTCGGGTGAAAAAATGAAAACGCCCCGTTGGGCGCTCCATCTAACCATTCGCCTTCAAAACGGTCATTGCCTACCCATGTAAATGATCCCTTGCCAGACCTTTTTCCATT
>CALPVM020000251.1 GCA_943327015.2 Akkermansia muciniphila | reverse complement strand
CCACCACACGTGCGGCCCAAGATAACTCTTCCCAATTGCTGGAAGTTAAACCACGCAATGGGAACAACTGCAATTGACCTCCAAAGATGACCAGCAAGGCCACACCCAACACAAAACCCGGAATTGCATAACCTACCAAAATAATAAAGGTGGTGATCAGGTCAAAACGCGAACCCGCCCGCACCGCCTTAGCTACCCCAAGTGGGACCGCAATGAGGTAGCTGATAAAAAAAGTCCATAACCCCAAGCTCATGGATACTGGTAGTTTTTCCCAAACCAAAGAAGACACATCTCTGTTTTGGAAAAAACTTTTACCCAAATCAAAGCTGGCAAACTGTTTGAGCATTTGCCAGAACCGCTCATGGGCAGGCTTGTCAAAGCCGTACAACGCCTTGGCTTGCTCAATACGTTTGGGGTCCACACCTTGGGCACCACGGTAGCTCAAGCCGCCCCCTTCAGCACCTGAACCGCTAGCAGCCTTGGCCTCCGCCAAATACTGCTCCACTGGCCCACCGGGTACAAATTGAATCACCACAAAAGTGAGCAACAGCACACCAAACAGGGTGGGCACCATTAAAGCCAATCGTTTAAGAATATATAAAAACATAGTTATTGCGCCCACCAGGTATCAATGGCCCACGACTCACCTTGGGCATAAGCAGGCATGTTGGTTGGACGATTCAGACGCCAAGCGTTATATGCCAAGCGGTGTGTACTTGCTGACCATTGCGGAATCAAAATATAGCTATGCACGATGACTCGGTCTAGGGCGCGGCAGGCGGGTAGCAAATCTGCTTTGGTTTTGGCTGCCGTCATGCTGCTAATGAGTGCATCTACTGCCGGATTTTGTATACCCGTGTGATTACCAGAGTCTTCCTGAATCGCCGCCTTGCTACCAAATAAATCGGCAAATTCCTGACCTGGATTGTGGGTGCCCTGGTAAGCCAAGGACGTGATATCAAAGTCAAACTTTTGCAAGCGTTGTTGATACAAAGCAAAGTCCACAGGTCTAAAAACAAGCTTCACACCAATTTTTTCCAAGTTTCTGGCCCAAGGAGTAACGACGCGCGCACCGGCCTCGCCGCTATCCAAATATTCCAAGGTAAGTTCTTCATTGTTGGCATTGCGTAAAGCGCCATCTCGGTATGTCCAGCCAGCATCCTTTAACAGCGCTTGCGCCTGACGCAGGTTATTACGAAGACTATGGTCACCATCAGTGCGCGGTGCTTGTGCTACTTCTCCCCAAACAGACTCCGGCAAATGTGTACGCCAAGGTTCGAGCAACGCCATTTCTTGAGTACTGGGCAACCCTTGTGCTTGACAAGCTGTATTACCAAATAAGCCCTGCACACGTTGGTAGGCACCGTAAAACATTTGACGGTTCATCCACTCATAATCCAGTGCCAAACCCAATGCTTGTCGCACGCGGGGGTCTTTGAGTTTGTCGCGCCGGGTATTTAAAACATAACTTTGAAATCCGGTTGGAAGACTATGGCGAAACTCCGTTTTGATGAGTTCACCCGTATTGAATTTTTTGCCTTTGACACGCCGCGCCCAGTCACCCGCTGAGAAAAAACGCATTAAATCAAATTCTCCTGCCTTGAGAGCCTCTAGTTTGGCCGTGTTGTCTTTATAAATTTTGACCATAATGCGGTCAAAATTGGCTGTACCACGTCGCACATTAAGGTCTTTAGCCCAGTAATTGGCATCACGTACGTAAGTAATATCTTTACCAAACACAACCGAACCAATTTTATAAGGGCCGCTGCCAATCGGAATATCCATGACAACCTGATCAAAAGGCTTTGCTTTATTGCCCTCCATGCCCCAGCGATGGCTAAAAATAGGTAATCCGCCCACCGTCAAGGGCAACTCCCGGTTTAAACGTTTAAATCGAAAGCGCACTGTACGCTCATCCAGAATATCTACGCCAATCACGTCCTCTAGAGCAGTACGGTAACCGGGTGAAACATAGGGACCATTAAGGGTGTCAAAACTATGCTTCACATCCTTGGCTAATACTGGGTCACCATTATGAAATCGGGCTTCCGAACGCAGCAGAAACACCGCACTCAATCCATTTTCGGCCACAGTAACATCTTTGGCCAGCAAACCATACGCTGCGGCCGTTTCGTCCATAGAACCCGCCAAGAGGGTGTCAAACAACAAACCACTTAGGTATGCCGGGGCGGTACCCTTAATAGTAAATGGATTGTATTTATCAAATGTAGACTGTCGCAAATTGCTCACGAGCCTTAATTCGCCACCTTTGGGTGCATTGGGATTGACGTACTCAAAATGCAAAAATCCGTCAGGATATTTCAAGTCCCGCCACAAAGCATAGCCATGTGCAGACCATGCAGGCAGATTGCATAAAAAGAGTATCAAACATAACAGGGTTCGCATGCGACAATTCTGCACTATGTAAAGCATTTTTTAAGAGGAACGTATGGGCTTTTTAGCAGGAAAAAAATTATTGATCACCGGTGTTTTGTCCAACCGCTCCATTGCGTATGGTATTGCCAAGGCATGCCATGCACAGGGAGCAGAACTGGCCTTCAGCTATGTTGGGGAGCGGTTTAAACAACGTATTACTGATTTTGCAGCAGAATTTAACTCATCCCTGATATTTGATTGCGATGTCGCAGACGATACACAAATTAACCAGTTATTTAGCGACTTGTCTGCCCATTGGCCTACTTTTGATGGTTTTGTGCACAGCATCGGCTTTGCACCCCGCGAGGCCATTGCCGGCAATTTTCTTGATGGATTAAGCCGCGAAGGTTTCAAAATTGCACATGACATTAGTGCTTACAGCTTTCCTGCAATGGCAAAAGCTGCCCTGCCCTACCTCAGTAACAAAGCCGCTCTGCTGACCCTCACCTATTTAGGGTCGGATAGGATTATTCCAAACTACAACACCATGGGGCTGGCAAAAGCATCACTAGAGTCATCTGTGCGTTATTTGGCGGAAGCAGTGGGTCCACAGGGTATTCGTGTTAACGGCATCAGCGCCGGCCCCATCAAGACTTTGGCTGCCAGCGGAATTAAAGACTTTGGCAAACTGCTGGGTATGGTTGCGCAAGCATCGCCCATTCGAAGAAATGTGACCATTGAGGATGTGGGCAACGTCGCTGCATTTTTGCTAAGTGATTTAGCCGCTGGCGTAACGGCGGAAATTACCTTTGTAGATGGCGGCTATAACCAGACTATGGGAATTTCGATGTAAGGGGCTTTTGGAGGCGCGGTCCGGAGTCGAACCGGACTAACCGGATTTGCAATCCGGGGCATAACCGCTTTGCTACCGCGCCTTGAAGATTATCAATCTAATTGAAAAAGGGAAGCTAATGCTTCCCTTTGAATTTGGAGCGGGAAAAGAGTCTCGAACTCTCGACCTCAACCTTGGCAAGGTTGCGCTCTACCAACTGAGCTATTCCCGCAAACATTCAAGCAACTACCCGTCACCTGAATCGAACGTACACAAGGCACATTCAAAACTGGAGCGGGAAACGAGTCATGCACT
>CALPVM020000250.1 GCA_943327015.2 Akkermansia muciniphila | reverse complement strand
AGTCGTTTTTGTGCGAAGGGTTGCCCGCCCACACCAGCCCGACACGCAAGCCCTTGTGTGCTGTAAAGCGGGGCTCCCAACTGCGGCTACGTTTTGTGTCAAGCTGCAAGTACGGAATGGTGGCGGGAATATTGAGCAGGTGCGTACCCAGCAAATGCGGCAACGAAAGTAGGGCACACACCACGTCAAACGCAGGCAGGCGCTGCCCGTCGTGCACCAGTTGCACATTGGCAGGCAAAATGACCAGCGAAGTTAAAGGCGCTTGAATCAGCAACAAAACTTTGTTTGCCCGCGTGGCAGCAAGCTCGACATAGCGCAAAAACTGCAGCGTATCACCCAGACCTTGCTCGGCGTGCAGCAGCAGGGTTTTGTTAGGCAATGCTTCACCGTTCCAGAGCGGTTGGGGTGTTGCCAGCCGTTTGGAGGGAAAGTCAGGTACATCAAAGCGGCGTTCGTAATCGGCAAAACCACCCACCACATCGCCCGCTAGCAGACGGGCCAGGCCACGGTTGTAAATCAGCCCCGCATAATCGGGGCGTACTTGCAGCCCACGCTCAAAACAGGCCAGTGCCTCTGGCATGCAGTGACGCTCTGACCATAACCGTGCTAGCGTGCCCCATGCGTCGGCATCGTCAGGCTTTTGCTTTAACACTACGCTGAGTTCGGCCTGAGCGCGCTCAAACAGCTGTAGTTCAATCAGGCACTTGGCCAGCATAAATCGGGAGTCTGCTGTTTGAGGTTGCAATTTGCACGCTTGCTCAAAATGGACTAGGGCTTTATCAAATTGCCCTAGACTGTGAAGCAGGTTGCCTAAATTATTGTGTGCAGTCGGAAAATCGGGTTGTAGGCGGATGGCGGTTTCATAGGCTTGCGCGGCTTCGTCGTGCCGCCCCAGTGCTCTGAGTGCTACGCCACGGTTGGCATGCGATCTGCCTTCAAGTGGCAGCAGCTCTGCCAAGCTGTCAAAGCACTGCAATGCATTGGCAGATTCGCCGGCAGCATTAAGCAACACGCCCAAATTATTGAGCGCATCGGAGTGTTTGGGGTCAGTGGCAAGTAGTGTTTCATAAGCACTACGCGCCACATCCACACGCCCGGCATGGTGGTGTGCCAGGGCGGTCGCAAAGGCATCAGAACTATCTGATGCCTGTGAACTTTCAGTCATTTACAAATTTTAGTTCCATTGGAAGTCGGTTGCACTCAGTCCATCGGAAGTGCTGGCCACCAAAACAACTTTCATGTCTGCAGCGCCATTTCCGTCCGAATCGACCTGAAGTATATTCGTTCCGGAATCCCAAATGCCCTGTGAGCTACCAGTATTGCTAAAACTGCTGACCATGCTGAAGTTGCCGTCACCTAGACCTTCAAATACCAGCTTGTCTTGTCCCACCACGAAATCGTTGATGGTATCAAAATTGGTGAGGTTGGAGTTAGCAGTGTCTCTGAACACAAAGTTGTCGGCTCCAGAACCACCCAAGAAAGTATCTTTACCGTTGCTGGCGTAAATGATGTCATTGCCATCGCCACCATTGACTGTGCTGCCCACGGTGCTCAGCGCTAAGGTAATGGTGTCGTCGCTGGCGCCGCCAATAATGCTTTCTATGCCACTGGTGGTTACGTTGTTGGCACCACTGCCCGAGAGCGTGAGCGTATCGCTGCCAGCACCTAGGTTGTAGGTCATGCCGGTTACGGCTTCGCCCAACGTAACTGAGTCATTGGCGCCGCTGGCAACCAGTGTTTCTACACCCGTAATGGTGACAGTGTTGGTGCCAGTTGTAGACAGGGTTAGGGTATCGGTAGCGCCACCCAGGTCAATTACTGCATTGGTAATGGCAGTGGTAAAGGTAATACGGTCGCTACCCGAGCCGCCATTGATGGTTTCTACCCCGGACACCGAGAAGGTGTTAACCCCTGCAGCTAGGT
This sequence comes from Akkermansia muciniphila, assembly GCA_943327015.2. Taxonomy (GTDB): domain Bacteria; phylum Pseudomonadota; class Gammaproteobacteria; order Burkholderiales; family Burkholderiaceae_C; genus Allorhodoferax. Next base: position 1,612 of record CALPVM020000250.1, on the reverse strand, counting down.
TAATGGTGTCGGTGCCTCCGGCTAAGTTCATAAAGCCGCTGGCTTGTGGCCCTGTAAACGTAATGGTGTCATCCCCGGAGTTGCCGGTAATGGTTTCTATGCCAGACACTGTAGCAGCATTGGTAAAGTTGCCCAAGGTCAACGTGTCAGTACCTAAACCAAGGTTAAAAGTGTTGCCAATGGCCCCGGCTGTCATGGTGATGAGGTCTGCACCGGTTCCGCCTACCAGAGTTTCCAGGGTGTTGTTACCCAAACTAATAGTGTTGGAGCCGTTAAACAGTCTGATAACGTCGGTGCCGCCACCCATATTGAAGTTGGTAGCTCCAGCTATAGCTGCTCCAAAGGTGATGTCGTCATCTCCGGTGCCGCCTAAAATGGTTTCTACATTGCTTGCAGTAAATGTGTTGTTCAGGTTGCTGGTATTGAGGTTGATGGCATCAATACCACCACCCAAGTTAACCACCGCACCCGACAATGCAGTCAAGAAAGTGACTGTATCTACACCACCTGTGCCACCGGTTACGGTTTCTGCGTTGCTGATGGTAAAGTTGTTGGTGCCGCTTGCAGACAGTACCAAGCTGTCTGCCGTACCCTCGCCCAGGTCAATTGCGGCTCCGGTTTGTGCTGCGGTAAACGTAACTGTGTCGACACCAGAGTTGCCCAGAATACTTTCAACACCAGACACGCTGATTCTATTGTCAAAATTATCCAGAGTCAGTGAGTCTGTGCCAGAGCCCAGGTTGTAGATTGCGCCCGAGGTTTGGCCCGATACCGTAATGGTGTCGGCCAGGGTGCCGCCGGTCACGGTTTCAATGCCAGATACCGTGAGAGCATTGGCGTAGTTGGCCAAGGTCAAAGAATCTGTACCGGAGCCCAGGTTGTAGAAGTTGCCGGTCAGACTGCCGGTGGCAGCCGTTAAACGGATGTTATCAGCACCCGAGTTACCAATAACGGTTTCAACGGTATGCATCAAGGTGAGTGTGTTGCTGCCAGAGGCAAGGCGCAAAATATCTGTACCTGCGCCGAGGTCAAACGAACCGCCTGCTGCAATGCTGGTTCCCAAAGTTATATCATCATCGGCGGTGCCGCCAATCACGGTTTCTACGTTGGTTGCCGTAAGCGTGTTATTAAAGTTGGCCAGTGTTAACCGGTCTGCCGTGCCACTTTGCATGTTGTAGCTGCCGGCGGTAATTTGGGTAAGGAAGGTGAGTTTGTCGTCGCCCGTACCGCCCAGCACGCTTTCTACGTTAGACACAGAAATAATGTTGCCACCAGACGCAAGATTGACCTTGTTGGTGCCGCCTCCTAAGTCAATGGTGCCGTTTACCAAACTTGCGCCTAAGGTAAGGGTGTCATCAGTAGCACCTGCAGTAATGGTTTCTGCAGCAGTAACGGTCATGGTATTGGCGCCCGTGCTAGCCGTAAATGCTAAGGTGTCGTAGGCAGTAGTAGCACCGGTGCCCAAGTTATACACGCCGCCTGTGGTGTTGGTGTCTATGGTTATGCTGTCGATGCCCGTACCGCCAATCACGCTTTCTACGTTAGACAAAGTGACGGTGTTAGCCGCACCCACCAAGGTAAAGCGGTCTGCACCTGCGCCTAGGTCGTAGCT
>CALPVM020000249.1 GCA_943327015.2 Akkermansia muciniphila | reverse complement strand
TGAAAATCAGTAGAGCGGGCGTTGAGTTGCGTTTGCAATATCGACATGTAATCTCCGAATGTAACGGTACGCCTAGCGCTGGGTACCGTCCACGTAAAACCAACAACCATTCTCGCAGACAAAGCGGCTCAACTCATGCAAACGGGTAGCAGCACCCTGCGCATGGCGCAAGCGGGCCACAAACTCTACTTCTGCATGGGTATCGTCCAAGCGAGCATGGCGACGCACCTCAAGCCCCAACCACTTGGCATCTGGTTCAAAGTCCACCATTGCAGGCCGGGTCGATGCGTGCCAAGAAGCCAGCAAGTAGTCTTGGCGCTCCAACACAAACGCGGTGTAGCGTGAGCGCATCAAACTTTCGGCGTCTGGCGCGGCCGCACTGCGCTCCAGCCAGCGACCACAACACGCCGCATACGGCACACCCTGCGTGGCTGAACTTCTGCGCCCGCACGGACACGGGCTATGCGCAGCAGGGGTTCGCACGTGTTAATCCAACGCTTAGTTCAGCAAGCCCTTTTGATCCAAACAGGCACGGGTAGCAGCACCAGCGGCAGAGTCTTTACGGTAAAACACGGGTGGCTTACCCATGGGCGCATCCACATTAAGCCGCCCGGCTGCCACATCTTTACCTGTCCACAAGTCCACCCAATTGCCCTCTGGCAAATAGGCTTTGACCTTGGTTCCGCCCTGATCGACCACAGGTGCCACCATAAAATCTGCGCCCACCATAAACTGATGATTCACAATGCTACGCACTTCTTTATCTTGCGGGTAATGCAAGTAAGGGTGACGCACCACGGGCAAACCCTTTTGCGAAGCTTGCGCAATCAGTTCACGACGGTACGGTTCCCAGCATGCATACACCTTGGCCATGCGGACAAAGTGGGTCAGCGTTTCCTCGTCCGAGTTAAACTGCCAATTATCGTCCGGGCGGTTGCCCTCGTGGGTACGGTACACCACGTTAAAAGCAGACATTTCAGCCCAGCGCATTTGCAGCTCTTTGGAGCGGTGGTAGTTTTTAATCGGGCTGGTAATGGTGGTGTAGCCACCAATGTCAGAGTGGTTAAACGCATAGCCCGAAATACCGGACGAAAGCAAACCGGTTACCGCGGTTTTTAGACCATCGTGGTGATCCCAGGTTACCAACTGGTCGCCCAACCAGAACAGCGTAGCGTATTGCGGTGAGCGGGTATAACCGGAACGGCTAAAGAACGTAGCATGCTGCCCGACCCCGGCTTCTTCAATCGCTTCGCGGTTCAGCTTGGCCCATAACTCAGGGTACGCATTGTGGTGGTCAATAGGGTTCACCTTGCCCTTGGTTACGCCATCCATCGGAAAGCCCTCGCCAAAGTCCGCCATCCAGCCCATAGAACCCACGCCGATGATTTCTTTTTTAATGATTTCCTTCATCCACTTCCAAGCTTCCGGATTGGTCAGATCTACCAAACCGGCAGAAAAGCTGGTGTTCTTAATCATGTAGGGCTGTCCATCTGCGCGCAACACCAAGTAACCCTTGTCCAGTGCCTCACGGTACAGATTACGGTAGTCGGCACCCAGCTCGGCTTTGCGGTCTTCCACATCCACCAAAAACGGGTTGATGTAGGTCATCATCTCTATGCCTTGGCCTTTCAGGTCGCTACGCAACTCTGCCCAGCCGGGGTAACGCTGCTTGTCTAAGGTCCAGTTCCACCACAGTTGCTTGCCAAAACTGGTAAGGCGCTGACCCACCCAGTCTTGCAGCCAGAAAGCACCCATGGGGGCTTCCAGTTTGTTCAATTGCTCCAAAGAGCGGCGTACTTTGTCGGTACCACCTTGCATACCGATAATGGCACCACGGGTTACCCAGTCGGGCAGCGGGCGCATGCGGCCGGTAATGGCGGTGTAGTTTTCAATCAGCTCCAGCGGGTTGTTACCGGCTATCAGGCGGCCGGAGATATAGTTGTCAAACACCTCCACCACAGCCTCGTTATCGCGCCGCAGGTCAAACACAGCGTAGCTGTGGCTCTCCAGCATCATGCTTTTGTTGTCGGTGCTAATATAGTGCGGCACACCAGCGTACGATTTGTGCCATTTGCCACCAGCGCCATTGTTGGTAATATCTGCTGCAACAGTAATGGGTTGCAAGCCACGACCCACACCTTGTTCTGACACCAAAATAGGCAGCTGTTTGCCCTTTTGGTCAAAGTAGGTAAATTGCTCACCAAAGCCATAAAAACCTTCGTCTTTGTGGCTGGCCATCATCAGGTAGGTGCGGTTGAATTTGTCAGATGGCTTGCCATCGGCCAGCAACTTAACGTCAAAATCAAGGTGTTTGGGGTTGTCCGATTTGAGCGTCAGGCTGTAACCCACCGAGCCATCGCCACACGTGAGCTTGCCCGACATAGTTACGCTTTTTACGGTAACTTCCACAGCGTCAACGCTTTGGTCGCGGCAACGCTCCAAAACTTTAGACTTAACACTGGTCATACCACGTGCTTCATGAAACTCATCGGTACTGCGGGCAGCAGCCACAAACGCCTTACCTGGAATCGACTCAAACTTGATTTTGTCGTCTTGTTTAACAAGCAGACGCGGTTGCGCAGCATCCGTCAGCACCACGGTAAACGCACCCACAGTATGCGACTTTTCCAAAAAGTCGCCTTGAATCTTTAAATTCGAATAGGGTGTTTGCTCCAGCCAAACGGCATCTTTCAGCCCCAGCCAAGCACCCAAGAACACAGCCACCACTACCAGGGCGTACATAAAACGCTTCATGAATGAGTCTCCATCTTTATTTAATTGGTCTTACAGTCACAGCAAGAACGCATATGGTACTAGAGCTTCTGCAAAGCAACTGAAAAATCAAAGATTTCCGTAAAAATCTCTGCTCAATGCATCCACAACACTGGCGCCATAGAAGCCACCAGCAACACAGCCATGGTTACATTGAAGATTTTGCGGTAGTGGTCTAACTGCAAATAATGGCGCAACTTTGCCCCCAGCAGCGCCCACACGCTAACGCAAGGAAAGTTGACGACACAAAACAATAAGGACGCAGCCACCACAGCAGCAACACCTGCATCTTGCGGCAAAAAATTACCAAAAAAAGCCAGCGCCATCACCCATGCTTTAGGATTAACCCACTGAAAAGCAGCAGCCCCCCAAAACCCCAGCGGCTTGGCTTGCACCGACTCATGGTTTGCTGCCGGTGCAGCACTGTGGGCAACGCCCCACGCCAAATACAGCATGTACAAAAAACCAAGCACCTTTACCACCGTATAGGTCATCGGCCAAGTGGTAAACATCTGCCCCAAACCCAGCCCGACCATCATGCACATAAAAGCATGCCCGATCGAAATACCTAGCAGGTGCGGCAAGGTTTTGCGAAAACCAAAGTTCACCCCCGACGCCAACACCATCATATTGTTAGGCCCGGGCGTAATGGAGGTAACGCAGGCAAACAGCACCATCGACAGCCAAACTTCAAAAGAAATAGTCATAAGTCCTGCATTATCCGCACTTGGCCAAACCTCAGGGTAAACCCCGAATCAAGGACTATA
>CALPVM020000248.1 GCA_943327015.2 Akkermansia muciniphila | reverse complement strand
GGGTCCCACGAAGGCATGTGTCCAAAGCCATCTTCTTGGCTGCGAATATGCACATGCATGATAGATGCACCGGCATTAAAAGCATCGCGCGCCTCGGCGGCCATTTGGGCGGGCGTTACGGGTACTGGGTATTGTTTGGGGTTGGTGAGTACACCCGTAAGCGCGCAGGTAAGTATTGCTTTTTCCATTGTGATGTCCTTATGGTTATTTATTCAGTAGCCGCTTGCAAAGTGAGTTCCACCAGCAATGCGCCCGATTCGACCTGATCTCCCACTTTGGCATGCACAGCAGCCACCGTGCCAGCAGCCTGGGCTGAGAGCCACATTTCCATTTTCATGGCCTCTACACACACCAAAGGCTGGCCGTTTTGAACCTCATCTCCGGCCGCAACGCTAATTTGCGTTACCTTGCCAGCAACGGGCGAGCGGGCACGGCTGGCGTCTTGCAAAGCATCGGCGCTTGGAAAGGCAGAGACTTCAGAAAACACATAACTATGGCCATCCATTGCCAGATGAAGCTGGCCTTGGTGCAGCACCGCTATGGCAGAGCGGCTTACCCCGTCGATGGTGTAGCGAAGTCTGCCGTTTGCAAAATGCAGTACTTGCACTTGTACGCTGGCACCATCCTGTGTCACGGTTACTTTGCCACTACGATCGGGCAACACACGCAATGCACACGTAGCCTTACCGGATTGCAGGTTCATATCAAAAGCTGCCACGCTGTCGGCGCGCCAACTCACGCCTGACTCTACAGACAACGCCACGGCGGCCAGCATCCAAATTGCGCCAGTAGGCTCTGAGGCTTGCAACAAAGGTTCACCCTGTTCCAGCCATTGGTCTATCAAGGTGGTAGTCATAGCCGCATTGCGAAACGCAGGGTGATCAACCAAGTCACTTAAAAACCGGCCGTTGTTGCGCAAACCGAGCAACGGCGCATTGGCCAAAGCAGCACGCATGCGGCGGATAGCGTCATTGCGGTCACGACCATGCACAATGACTTTAGCCACCATGGGGTCGTAAAACGGCGATATGTCACTGCCCTGCTCTATGCCATGGTCAATGCGGACTCCGGCATACAGAGCGTCTTGCGGCTGCCACCAGAGTACCTTGCCGGTTTGCGGAGCAAAGCCAGCGTAGGGGTCTTCTACATACAAACGTGCTTCTATGGCGTGGCCTTTGAGCTGTATATCCGCTTGTTTGGCGGGCAACACATCGCCCGCTGCTACCCGCAATTGCCACTCGACCAGGTCGTAGCCGGTTACCATTTCTGTAACGGGGTGCTCTACTTGCAAGCGGGTGTTCATCTCCAGAAAATAATGCTTCAGGTTGGCATCGACAATAAATTCAACCGTGCCGGCGCCTTGGTAACCCACCGCCAAAGCAGCAGCTACTGCATCACGCCCCATGGCTTCGCGCATAGCGGCGCTTACCACGGGCGATGGAGCTTCTTCAATCACTTTTTGGCGGCGGCGCTGCGCGGTGCAGTCACGTTCGCCCAAATACACGGCATTGCCATGGCTGTCGGCAAAGACTTGAATTTCGATATGTCTGCCGTTGTCTATCAGACGCTCCAGCATCAGGGTGCCATCGCCAAAGGCACTGGTAGCCTCACGCCGGGCGCCTTCTATGCCAGCTTGCAATTCAGCATCAGCGCGCACTAGGCGCATACCCCGTCCACCTCCACCCGCCACCGCTTTAACCAGCAGGGGGTAGCCCATTTTTTTGGCCTCGCTGATTAAAGTAGCATCGTCTTGCGCTTCGCCCAAATAGCCGGGGGCACAGGGCACACCAGCGTCCAGCATGCGGCGCTTGGCCAGTGCTTTATCGCCCATGGCTTCTATGGCACTAGCAGGGGGGCCAATAAACACCAGTCCGGCATCTTTACACGCTTGCGCAAAACCTGCGTTTTCGCTCAAAAAACCATAGCCGGGATGTACCGCATCGGCACCGGTTTTACGTGCAGCTTCTAACAAGGTATCAATTCGCAAATACGATTCTGCCGCCGGCGATGCGCCAATGTGTACCGCTTCATCTGCCAAACTCACGTGCGGGGCACTACGGTCTGCATCGCTGTACACAGCGACTGTTTGGTAGCCTAAGTTGCGCGCTGTACGAATGATGCGGCAGGCAATTTCGCCCCGGTTGGCAATCAAAATTTTAGAAAATGTCATGCTGGTGCCCACTGAGGTTTACGCTTTTGCATAAAGGCAGTCATGCCCTCCAACCCTTCGGCGCTTTGCGCTGCAGTCGCAAAGACCTGTGCGGCTTGCAACACCATCTCTTTGGGTGGAGCAAAGCGCGCTTTGTCCATCAAGGCTTTGGTAGACGCTAATGCCTGCGGTGCACAAGCCAGAATGTCGGCCAACACCTGATCTAGCGCTGCTTGCAATGCGGCACCTTCGGCTACCACATGCACTAAACCTATTTGCAGCGCTGCATGGGCATCTAAACGGCCACCGGTTACCGCCAGACGTTTGGCCTGCGAGTAACCCAAGCGCTCTACCAAAAAAGGGGCAATTTGAGCCGGCACTACCCCAAGCGAGGTTTCCGGCAGCTTGAAATTTGCACTGGTATCCGCCAGCGCCACATCGGCCACACAAGCCAAACCAAAACCTCCCCCCATTACCGTGCCTTCAAGCACCATGACCAGCGCAAGCGTGGTTTGGGCGAAAGCCACACACATCTGACCAAAGGCGGCATTCACTTGGGCAATGGGGTTCAAACCATTGGCATCTTCAGCGCTGTTCTGCATGGTTTGCATGCGGGCAGTTGCCATGTCTTTGAGGTCAGCGCCAGCACAAAAATGCCCCCCAGAGCCGCGCAATACCACCACGCGCACGGCATTGGGCTTGCCTGCAGTTGATTCTGCCCAGCGCAAGGCGCGTACTAAATCGGCCAACATGGCTACCGACATCGCATTGCGTGCTGCAGGACGATTAAGGGTCATGTACAGCACTGCGCCGGTTTGTTGCAGCAGTAACGTATCGAAAGTAGGAATTGCGTGCATTTCAGGCCTTTCCGGGCAAGGTGCCTTCGAGCTTGCAGATGATGCCCAGCATCACCTCATCCGCACCGCCGCCAATCGATACCAAACGGCTATCGCGGTAGGCTTGCGAAATCGGGTTATCCCAGGTAAAGCCCATGCCACCCCAGTATTGCAAGCAGGCATCGGCCACCTCACGGCTTAAACGACCGGTTTTGAGTTTAGCCATGGAAGCGAGCTTGGTAACATCTTTGCCCGACACATACGATGCCACAGCACGGTAGGTGAGCGAGCGAAGCAATTCGACCTCGGTGCGCAACTCAGCCAAGCGGTAATGCACTACCTGGTTGTCCAAAATAGACTTTCCAAAAGCCTTGCGTTGGCGGGTGTATTCAATGGTCTGGTCAATCAGTCGATCCAAAGAGCGCAATGACCCAGCAGCACCCCACAAACGCTCCTCCTGGAACTGCAACATCTGGAACATAAAGCCCATGCCCTCTTGGCCAATCAGGTTGCGGCGCGGTACCCGTACGTTGTCAAAAAACAGTTGTGCAGTGTC
>CALPVM020000247.1 GCA_943327015.2 Akkermansia muciniphila | reverse complement strand
CAGAGACTCTAGACGCTGAACGAAGCTGGCATCAACCACCTGCAGGCGCTCTGGATGGCTGGCGATGTCGCGAGAAAGGACGCTTAGAAACTGCCCAAGCACAGGGTCGTCTGCCCCAGCGGACTCGGCGCGCGTCAGCACGACCTCGCCGCCCGGGCGAATGGTGTAATGGATTTTGTCGCGCTTACCCAATTGGAGGGCGCGGCGTACAGTTTCTGGCACCGTAGTCTGATAGCGGTCAGTCAGTGTGGATTCGACTTCGAGGGTGGCAGCCATGGCGCTCTCCAATCAAAAATGGAAATATTTTGCATGGTAATGCAAATGCATTACCTCTGACTATCTTCCTCAGAGAATGGATGCTGTAAGAGCTGCATTATTACCTTCCCGTACAATCAACCTAGGCGTGATTTTTGCGTTTAATCAGGCTTTTTCACATTTACTGCGCCAGGCCCGTACCTTTAGGGTAAATGTGCACTAATCTGTTTTCTTCAGATAAGCCAAAAAAACCACGTCCGTATCTTTTGGTGAGGCGAACTTTATGGTTGGCAATAGTCACTTCCACAGTGTCGCTGGCTTCCTGCAAAACCTCTACTTTACTTTTTCGCAGCAGCGCGAGTTTGTCGTCAATGATCTTGCTTTGATTTTCAAGCTCTTTGATTTTTACTTCAGCATCTTCAAGAGAAGCACAAACACTTTGCATGATGTTGCGAGGGTCACCTATCTTATTAAGCAAGTTAATGATCTTCAGGTGACTTTCAACATTGGCTTGTTTGTCTTCGATGGCGAACTGTAAGTCCCTGAACTGGTTTTCAAGTTCTTCATCCACACCCACGATGATACGGGTAATGCCACCCTCATAGTATCCAATGTATGGTGCCTTGATCGATTTCATGGCACGGGCAACTCCCCCCACCAGACTGCCTCGATGTGGAATTTTCAAGCCAACTGTAATGTTTTCCCTTGCAGTTAAGTAGCATTGCAAAGCCATCTCGTCGATTTCAATGCTTAATCCCGCCTGCAAGGTAGAACTTTGTGATGAACATGCATACACCGTGCCTTCTGCATGAAGACGGGAGTCATGGGTGACACCACCTTTGACTACTATATCACGACCACTTTTAAGGTTTGCCTGCGCCACGGAACCACCAACCATGATGTCTCCTGTAGCTTGAATGGATACATCATCTTGTACATCGCCATCCACAATTACTGAACCTGTAAAATGAATGCTGCCAGTTTGTGCATTGACTTCTGCAACTCGGAGAACAGGCTCCACTTTCATTCCGTTTTCGATGGGAATAGCTTTGCCTGTAACGTCTGCCAAAAGAAGATTAGAATCAATTTCGGAAATACGCGTTCCCGACATATATTCTGCAAATTTCAACTTTTGGCCAGATTGGGGAGCCAGAGTTTTTCCTGTTACTGTTATTCCATGCACTCCACTGGTTGCAGGTATGCGGCGAATCAGCGGATCGCCTTCGTTCACAATCTGCCAGTTCGAATTGGCTGCAACCAATGTTCTGAACTCCGTGTCAGTGCCATCTACTGGTTCTGTGCCCAGCGCAATGACGGTATCTTCGGTTGACCCATTGGAAATTAAAAGTTGAATGGTCTCTGTAACGATTCCTGCAATCACCCCTGCATCCTGCAAGGCGAGCATGATTTCGTATTCGCTGATTTTGTGTGAGACAAGTACCGGGCTCAAACGTATCGTTGCGGACATTTCATCCGGTGCAATGTGAACCTTAATGCTGTCGTTATTAGCAATCAAAAGTGTTTGCGTTTCTTCGGTATGGTTAATGACCTTGCTATACAAATTTCTTTTGTGCCTATGGGATTTAATAATGTGAACATTACTGAGATTTTGGGATGGAACGCTGTTGTCTTCTTGGCATGAATTCAACGTGGCGTTAATCAAATGCCCCATCTGCAGCTTTGCGCCCTGTTGTGCGATTGCATTTTTAACCTTTGCAAGAATTTGCACATCCAAGAAGTATTTGCCAAGATGTTCTTCAAAATGCTCAATCAAAGTGGCCTCTGGCGCGGCAGCTTTTGGGTTGCCGAATGCGAATTCACGATAAAGCGGAATATCCAAAAATGCTTCTTCCATATCTGTTGCAGATAGGTTGAACCACTGTTGTATAAAAAAAGTGCGAAGCATTGGCTGAAGCTTTTGTGCTTCTTTCTTTCCACTGTATTCAGGAAAGTAGGGAATTATGAATTCCAACAAATCATTCCATGGCACCAATTGGTCTATCTGATCAAGAAATTTTTGCCGATTCGTTTTCTTGCTATCTGTGGTGGAGTACGCTTTTTGCATCATGCCGTCATCATACTGAAATAAACGGCGGGTATAAGAGCTGTAAGCTATTGATTTATCTCAATTAATTGCTTTTTAATTAGTAAAAACCCTATATTATTCATAGCGTTAACAACAACCTAGAGTGGTAGGTCTAAATTTTAGACTCTACAGGTAAATTGATACATTTTGTGTTGTATCAAATGACTCATTGGTAATTAGATGTATTTTTTATGACGCAATGCCACAAAAACTTTTGGAATCCACATGTAAAACCCGGTTCTCATCGGAGAGGGTAAAGTAGCCTCTGCCATATTCTTTGGCCAAGCGGACTTTGTGGTTGGCTACAGTCACTTCAACAGTGCCGGAGGTGCCTTGTGTGATCTCAACTTTGCTGTGACGCAAATGACTGAGTTGTTCGTCGATACTATTACTTTCTTGCTCGAGTGCGACAATATTTTTCTGCATCTCTACCAATGAAGCCTTTACCCGATCCAACATTTTTTTGGGGTCGCCTGTATGGGTAAGTTGTTTGATGATTTTTCGCAGGTTATCTTCGTTGGTTTGCTTTTCTGCAATCTCAAATTGCAATGCCCTGTGTCTGTTTTCCAAAGCCTCATGCACACCCACGATAACCCGGGTCAGCCCACCTTTGTCGGAGCGGCTACAACCACATTGCCACTGGCTTTGATTTTCATGCCTTGTGTGACATCACCATCGACCTGCACCGCCCCGGTAAATGTAATGTGTCCGTTAGACAGGTTAACCTCAGGTACCTTGATAAGCGGGTCTACATACACACAATTGCCAGCAGCGACAGGGTGTCCGGCAATAGACGAAATAAGGAGGTTGGGGTCAGATTCTGATATTTTTGTGCCGCTTAAATCTGCAGGAAAAGGATCATCTTTACCTGGGTTGTCTGCAATTTTTTTGCCTTTTACAGTTTTGCCTTAAACGCCAGCGCTTGCAGGATTGCGCGAACCAAAGGCATTTCTGGAGTGACCAGCGAAATGCCGATGTGTTCACGGTAGTCAATGTGGCCTTCGTCATCAGGTTTGGGTGTCTGACTACCAGCCAGAGTTACAAGAATTTCAAAAAATGAATTGGAGCCATGTTGAACGGGTGTGCCTTTGGCTATAAGGACATTATCTCCTTTACCTTGGGTTGAGAGGTTGATAATGACGTGGGGGTCAACCCCATGCACGACACCTGCTTCGTGCAGGGTGTGAACAATATCATTAGCAGTT
>CALPVM020000246.1 GCA_943327015.2 Akkermansia muciniphila | reverse complement strand
GTTAATGCCTTTGTTGTTGGAGAGTTCACCGCCCAATTGCACCGTGGTGTGTACCGCATCGCCCTTTACGGCATCTACGGTAATAACAATCAAACCATCATTAAGCAGCAACACATCCCCCACCTTGACCTCGCGCGGCAATGGTTTGTAGTCCAAGCCTACGGCATCAATGTCACCCAACTCGGTACGCGCTGCATCCAAAATAAACTTCTGACCTTGTTGCAAAAATACTTTACCTTCTGCAAACTTGCCGACCCGTATTTTGGGCCCTTGCAAATCGGCCATGATGGCAACTTCACGCCCGGCACGTTGCGCCGCCTCGCGCACCAAATGGGCGCGATCAATATGGTCTTGCGCTTTGCCGTGGCTAAAGTTGAGGCGCACCACATTGACGCCGGCAAGAATCATTTTTTCTAGCAGCACGGGGTCGCTAGAAGCGGGGCCAAGCGTGGCAACTATTTTGGTGGCGCGACGGGGCATGGTTAAAACTCCTTGTAATGATTCAAACATTGTCACACGAAATTTCAATGTGCAATGGGCTTTGTTCAGCCCTGTGCGCGCTGCATCAAAATTTCAAAAGCAGGCAAAGTTTTGCCTTCTAAAACCTCTAAAAATGCGCCACCGCCGGTGCTGATGTAGCCCACTTGTTTTTCAATGCCGTACTTGGCAATGGCCGCCAAAGTGTCGCCACCGCCAGCAATAGAAAATGCCGCCGAATTGGCAATGGCCTGTGCCAGCGTACGGGTGCCGTTCTCGAATGCAGCAAATTCAAACACTCCCACCGGGCCGTTCCAAACAATGGTTCCGGCAGATTCCAACTGCTTGGCCAACGCTAGTGCCGTTTGGGGGCCAATATCCAAAATCAAATCATCGTCCGCTACATCGGTTGCTGCTTTGATGGTGGCCGGAGCATCTGCAGCAAATGTTTTTGCCACAATCACATCGGTAGGTATGGGCACCGCTGCACCCCGGGCGCGCATGGCTTCAATCACTGCTTTTGCCTCGGGCAATAAATTAGGCTCGGCCAGACTTTTACCAATGTTGAGCCCGGCAGCCAACATAAACGTATTGGCAATGCCACCACCCACAATTAACTGGTCTACATTGTCGGCTAAACTTTTTAAAATAGTGAGCTTGGTTGACACTTTAGAGCCAGCCACAATTGCCACCAAGGGACGCTTAGGAGCCAGTAAGGCTTTGGAAATAGCATCCATTTCTGCAGCCAACAAGGGGCCAGCGCAGGCAATGGGGGCAAACTGGGCTATACCGTAGGTACTTGCTTCAGCACGGTGTGCAGTGCCGAACGCATCGTGCACAAAAATGTCGCACAAAGCAGCCATTTTGCGCGCCAGCTCTTCTTTGTTTTTTTTCTCGCCTACATTAATGCGGCAGTTTTCTAACAGCACCATCTGCCCCGGCTGCACCGTGACGCCATCGGTCCAGTTGTTGACTACTGGCACCTCACGCCCTAACAACTCTGCCATGCGCTGCGCCACCGGTTGCAATGAATCTGCGGCTTCAAAGGCGCCTTCGGTCGGGCGCCCCAAGTGGCTGGTCACCATCACGGCAGCACCTGCATCCAAGGCCATTTGAATACACGGCACACTGGCACGAATACGGGTGTCCTCAGTAATGCGTCCTGCATCATCTTGCGGCACGTTTAAATCGGCACGGATAAATACACGTTGGCCAGACACTTTGCCTTGGGCACAGAGATCAGAAAATCGGAGAACGTTCATGGTGAAGTAATGTAAAAAAAGTTTGCGTACGGACTAGATTTTAGATGCTGTACCGAGCTGTAACAGCGAGTATGCACACCAAATAAAAAAGGGCTCCAAGGAGCCCTTTTGCATCAATTACTGTGAGGTAACGGATTAATAGCTGTTACGGCCACCGCCATAACCACCACCGCCGCCGCCACCGCTACGGCCACCGCCGCCGCCGTAACCACCGCCGCCACCGCTACGGCCACCGCCGCCGCCGTAACCACCGCCGCCGCCACCACCACCGTAACCACCGCCACCACCAGAGCGTGGGGGACGTGGCTCCATAGGACGTGCCTCGTTAACTACCAAACCACGACCACCAAATTGCTGGCCATTCATGGCGTTAATTGCTGCTTGCGCTTCAGCGTCGCTACCCATTTCGACAAAGCCGAAACCTTTGGAACGACCAGTATCGCGCTCCATCATGACCTTGGCGCTGGATACGGAACCGTGTGCTGCAAACGCTTGTTGCAGATCGTCGTCACGGAAAGAGTAAGGCAAATTGCCTACGTAAAGTTTGTTGCCCATTGAAAAGGACTCCTGAAAAAAACTCAAAACGCGATGGAGCCCAAAACCGCAATCAACAAACCAGTAAAAACTAAAGCAGACGCGAAACTGACTAAACACCGCAAACCACCACACTCCACTATTGAAAATGTGAGCATACATTATGCGCTACTTTGGAAAAGGTTAACAACTTTTTTTTGATTAATTGCAAATTTGTAAAAATATACAGAAAGCTGACCCAAGCCGATCTTGCTGCGCACTTAGGCATGAGCCGCGCCACCATCTCCGGCATAGAGAATGACAGAGTGCCTGAAATTGGCTTTCGCAAAGTCATTTCTACTAGTGCCGCTTTAGGGCTAGAGCTGGCTCTATTAGAAAAATCCAAACGGCCCACCTTGCAACAGCTATTGATGTTTGCATGATACCTCCCCTTGAATTCGCTACATGAGCCATTGCAAATGGATGTTTCATGTAACATGCAAGTTTTTTATGGTGTTAAGGCTGCACAACAGCCCCCAGCAGGAGAGGCAGAAATTAACCTGTTAAAGAAGGCCAATCATGCCGGGACTTGAACCACTTCCGCAATTTCCTAACTTTAAGAACAGACCGGACACTTTTTGCTTCATCCCACTCAAATTTTTGACTAAATTAAAGGAGGCGTTGTTATGGGGCACCCTCGGAGACGCTACCCCAATCGAAATCCAGTCAAAGAGCAAGTTACAGTGCGTTACAAGCCGAATGCACTAACAATCCGGTATGGACGATTCGCTGCGCACCCACTCACGGATTTAAATAAGCACACACCACGACATGCACGATGCAACCCATCCAAAGTTGGAACAACGCATTGCAACAGCACGTGCACCTTTGAAATGAAAATTTTCAAACAACAAGGCCAACGTGCTGGAAATTGTGTTGAAACGTAGCTAGAATGCAATCAGGAGATCTGCTTCAGAGGTAGATGTCTAAGTTTAATTTTTATTTAAGGAGTTTTACATGAAGCGGACTATCCAAAAGGGTTTTACCCTGATTGAGTTGATGATTGTGGTGGCGATTATTGGTATTTTGGCTGCGGTGGCTTTACCTGCTTATCAGGATTACACGATTAAAGCCAAGATGTCTGAGGTTGTTTCAATTTCGAGCCCAGCAAGAACAGCTCTTAATCAAGCTTACAATGAAGGCAATCTCGGAGCATCTACATCTAACTCATCATTAAATTTAGCTGCAGCGGCTGATATTAAAAGTAAATATGTTAAGTCAGTTACTGTTGCAGGTACAAGTGGTAC
>CALPVM020000245.1 GCA_943327015.2 Akkermansia muciniphila | reverse complement strand
GTTCGTTTTTTTCTCTTTGTATGTGGTTTGGCTTACAGCGCGCTCTGGGCGCAAAGTCCCGTACAAGATAAACCCATACTACTGGAACAACCTGTCGCATTTTGTGCAGCAGCGCTGGATAAATGCACGCCCGACAAACAGCAGCCAATTAATGGCAAATTAGGTTATGACATTCGACCATTGAATGGCGGCAAGAATGAACCGATAACTCTGATTTACAACATACCGAGAGAATGGATTGGTCAAAATAATTTGGCAACTTTGGTCGCACCGCAATTCAGAAACCACTGTTTTCAGATGAGTAGTAACCGGACCCAAACCATTTGTTCGCAAGGCAAGTTAACTACGCTGAATATTTCCAATAACGACAATCAAATATTTACACAAAATGTCCAAGGTGATGACACGCGAATTATCCAACCTAAATTGATGATTGGAAATCGCGAAACTCTCCATGAAGAAGTTTTAAATAGCCGTACTCCGGTGCTTGGTCTTGCGGGCTGGTACACATTTTTGGCTTTGGCTGCATTGTTCCAGTTGCTGACACCCCGTAACCGACTTGGCTCATTTTGTGTTGCCATGATGGCAGGCACTCTGTTTTTGCGCGTTATCTCGACCAGCCATTACGGTTTTTCTGGATTGAATTTTTTTGGTGACTTCATCAATATTCGATTAGATTTTTTAACATTGGCTTTAGCTGGTGGATTTGGACTTGGATTTTTTGGCTCGCTGATTGGCAAAAAGTTGTTGCATATTCGTTGGGCGCTTTTAAGTCTTTATTTGCTAGCCATAGTTACAGTAATTGTTGCACCTAGCCAATACTTGTTGCTGAGTTTTAGATTCATTCAATTGACCAGTCTTTTTGGGTTGTTGTTGCTTATTGCCTGTGTGGTTTTTGCTTTCAAAATTCTGCAACCACGCGAACGTTTTGTTTTGGTTGCAGGTGTTGGAACACTGGTGTTGGGTGGCTTAACCGATTTAATAATGGCCGTGACAGGCCAAAGACTCTTATTAGGAGATGGAGGCGTTTTTGCTTACGCCTTTGCTTTCGAAACCCTTTGCATGTTTATTCTTATTGCCCTCAGCAACGACGCCGCCCACCAAGAAGCAGAACGGTTAATGAAAGAAACACAAACGCAAAAGCAGGAAATTGAACGCAAAAACAGTGAACTGAATGTCAAAAACGAAGAACTTCAGCGCTTGGATAAGCTCAAAGACCAGTTTCTGGCCAACACCTCACACGAGTTACGTACACCATTGACCGGTGTGATTGGCATTCTGGAGCCAACTTTGGTTGAAACTCCAACCGGTCAAAAAAATAGCCCGCCGCCGATGCCACCAGCATTGCGTAAATCCATCGAAATTGCCATTGCCAGCGCAAGGCGTTTGTCCTCGTTGGTCAACGACCTGCTGGATTTTTCTAAAGCGCGGCAAAATCAGGTGCAACTGTACCCAACACCGGTTTCGATTCACAGCACTACCGAACTGGTGTGTGCCATGCTGCAACCCAGCCTCGATGGCCGCCCCATCGAGCTGGTCAATACCGTGCCAGCCAATTTAACGGCAGTGCTGGCCGATCCGAACCGCTTGCAGCAGATACTGTTTAACCTACTAGGTAACGCCATCAAGTTTACCGAAAGTGGGCACATCCAAGTTTTTGCCGAGCAAGAAGGCTCCCACGTGCGTATTCACATCAAAGACACCGGCATCGGCATTCCACCCGAAGCGGTAGAACGCATTTTTGTACCGTTTGAGCAAGCCGATGCGTCCACAGCGCGCAAGTTTGGCGGTGTGGGGTTGGGCTTGGCCATAACCAAGTCTTTGGTGGAAGCGCATGGCGGAACCATCAGCGTGCTGTCCACATTGGGGCAAGGCACTACCTTTAGTTTCACCCTGCCGGTAAGTGACCAGCCTGTAGCAGAGCATGCTTTTGCTGCCCCGCTCAACCCGATAGTCAAAGACCGTGTTGCGGCACATCAGGCACAAATAGCGGCGTTGCCGACCACCGGCACTGCCAACAATGCCCCCAACACAGTCAATACAAACAACGACGATGGTGCGTTGCGCATTCTGGTAGTAGATGATGAGCCGGTGAATCGGCAGGTGCTGAATGCACAACTCACCTCGCTGGGGCACACTTTTTTTGAAGCCGCCGATGGTTTTGCAGCAATAAGGTTTGTGCAAGAAAACGGCCCGCCCGATATGCTGCTGCTGGACATTATGATGCCCGGCATGAGTGGCTACGAAGTGCTCGATGCCCTGCGCAAAGACTACTCTCTAGCAGACTTACCCGTTTTGCTGATGAGTGCCAAAGCACAAGAAAAAGACCTGATTGAAGGCTTTGCCCGGGGCGCGAGTGACTACATCATAAAACCTTACTCTTTTGCCGAAGTAACCGCCCGCATCAACCACCACGCCAAAATGGTGTACTTGATAAAGGATGAGCAACGGGCGCTGGCGGCGCAGGCGCGGGCTAAGACTTAGAAAAAGTACGTTATGTTTTTAAGACACCATGCTCGAGTGCCTGACGTAACAACGCATTAACCCGCGTCTGCCAGCCTTTGCCACTGGCACGCAAAGCGACGGCAACGTCTGCATCCACGCGTAGCGACAACATGGGTCGTACAACGGCTGCAGGCGGTCTGCCAACACGTCTGCGCATGGTGGTCATTTCAGTTTTTGTCAATTCATGTGTATCAGGGTCGGCAGCAATACCTGCACGAATGCGGACATCTTCTTCATCATCAGGCAGATTAAACACTCGCCCGGCTTTAGTTGATATGTTTGACATAGTTTTTCACCTCCTGTCTTGTAGCCTTACGCAAACTAATGATACGCAAAACATCTTCACAGCGCTCCACAAAAACCACGCAATAAACATCCCTGCCTATAGGTGCAAAACCAATCATCCGCTGCTCATAGTAGTCGTGAAGAGTGTTATCTGAATGGCTAATCAGCAAATCCCACTCAATATCAGAAGCCACCACCAATGACAAACCGTGGTTTTTGACATTGAGCGCATCTTTTGCCGGGTCAAATTCAATTTGCATAATAATTATTGTATTGACAAAAAAATTTATGTCAATACAAAAATATTGTTAAACAAGACCTCACTTGCTATCGGAAGCAATGAGACCAGTGCCTAAACCCATAGTTAAACTATTGCAGCCACATCAATTTTGATGAAGAATAATATCTTTAATAAACGTCACCCTTATGAGAACCACTGTAACCATTGATGACGCCCTTTATGAAAGGGCGTTAGAAGTTGCTGATGCATCTATGGATAAAGCTGATCTGTTCAGAGAAGCCATCAAGACATTTGTTCGCGTACAGGCCGCGAAACGCTTGGCTGCCCTTGGGTCAAGTGCGCCGGATATGCCGGACAGCCCTAACCCAACAAAGCTACAAAGCTACAAAGCTGATTAACCGCTAATACTCCGCAACACATCAATGCGGTCTGCAATATCATCCGCATCGTTGGGTGCATCTGAGCAAACCATGTAACACTCCAGGTCCGACAAAGCCTCGGCGCTATTGCCCAACTTGACGTGGAGCAAACCACGGTCGCGGTATTCCGACCAGTCTTCCGGCAGCAGCAC
>CALPVM020000244.1 GCA_943327015.2 Akkermansia muciniphila | reverse complement strand
GTGGAGTCGATAGAGTTAGCTTACTTAATTGACTTTAATAGCTACTTTGCCAAGGAGTTGGATGCGCTGCAGTTGTTGGCCGACCAAGGCTTGGTAGAGGTAGATGAACAGGCCATTCAGGTAACGCCACAAGGTTGGTATTTTGTGCGCGCTGTAGCTATGGTGTTTGACCGCTACTTGCAGACCGATCGTACCCGTGCACAATTTTCTAAAATCATCTAACTTTGGCAATGCAAACCTCTTTGATGCTGGCAGGGTTATGGATGGGGCTTGCGGGTGGTCCGCATTGCGTGGCCATGTGTGGCGCGGCGTGTGCGGGCATAGCACAAGCAGGGGGTAAGCAGGGCGGCGCGGCATTGTGGCTGTTTCAACTCGGGCGTGTTGTGGGGTATGCGGTTTTGGGTGGATTGGTTGCTGCATCCATGCAAGGGTTTGGTTGGCTCACAGTACATTCTGCTGCTTTACGGCCTGTGTGGTCTTTGCTGCATGTGGCGGCTATTGCTTTAGGCGTGGTGCTGGTGATTTATGCGCGTCAGCCTATCTGGTTGGAGCAATTTGGGCGAAAGTTGTGGCAACGGGTGCGTTCCTTGGGCATGGTGCAGGGCAGGGGCTTGCCGCTGGTGCTGGGAGTTTTGTGGGCATTGCTGCCCTGTGGTTTGTTGTATTCGGCTTTGCTGGTTGCCGCTATGGCCGCAGACCCTTACCAAGGTGCTGCAGTAATGGCGCTGTTTGCTTTTGGCACCAGCATAACCATGGTAGCGGGACCATGGTTATGGTTAAAGGTTTTTAAAAGCAGGTTGGGGGACGGTGCATGGGGCGTGCGCCTTGCTGGTGTGGCTTTGGCTGGTAGTGCTGGCTGGGCGCTATGGATGGGGTTGGTGCACAAGGCTGCGCCGTGGTGTGTTACGTGATCCAAGGGTTTATCACTTGAAGGTCGCTAATTCCTTCAAAGTCTTTGGTATTTCGGGTAACCAGCGTTAGTTGAGCAGCCAGAGCGATGGCCGCTATTTGGGCATCGGCGGTATCTATTGGTCTGCCCGCAAGCTGACGCTGCGCTCTGACCAGCGCGTAGTGTTCTACAGACATTCGACCAAAATCAATACATCGACCAGAAAACTCAATTTCAAAAATTTGGTTTGCTGCTCTTGCAATAGCATCGCGGCGTTTGCCTGCGGGCAAGAGTGCGATACCAGACAGAATTTCTGCATGGGTAATGGCGCTGGTTTGCATAAGATGGGCTAAATGGTTGGAAAACCACTTCAATACTTGCCGTTCCGGGTTTTCGCGCATCAACTCTGACAAGACGTTGGTATCCAAGAGAAAACCGGTCGTCATGTTTTTCCAAAGTTGGGTACTGGTCTTGTAGGCGTGCGCGTAGGTAAAACCAACTCATCTGCTGCAAGACCTTTAAAGCGCTGGTTAATACGAAGTGCAAATTCCAAACCATTCGCTGGACATTCGTCTGCTGCCAGAATGTTGTGCAGAATATTACGGACTTCTTGTTCCATTGATAAGCCGTGCCGTGCGGCACGCAGCCTGAGACTGGCTTTCAATTTATCGTCCAGATTGCGGATGGTAATGCTGCTCATAATGAATTCCTCATGTGTGATGTCAATGATTGCATTGTAATCACTCTGCCTGCGCCGGCAATGTGCAAAGCGGCAAATCATGCTCCTTGGCTATAACTTCCAGCTCCGCTCGCGTTTTACCAGCCATATAGGCTTGGATAGTTTTATGCGAGTCTGGTGCAAACATCGCCATGATATTTGCTTGTGGCAAATGAACCAACTTTGCCAAGTCGGCTGCAAAATGGGGTTCCAATGCGGCTAACGCAACCCGTCCGTCTTTGCAGGGGTAAACCTTGTAGCCTGCATGCCCGCCGCCTAAAGCAGAGCCGGGCCGGGTTAGGTCCCACTGGTGCGGTAAGGCAAGATACTCTGCCGCTTTAGAAAGCGCTATTTCAATGCGTGTGCCACTGCCTTTACGCATCTGCAACAAGCGTGCTTGCAATACCGCTTCGCTCACCATCAAAGCACCTGCCATGTCTGCATACAAAGTGCGGGGCAGGTTTAAGCCGGAGATAAGGTCGTTTTCAGCGAGGTAGGTCAGGTCGTGTCCGGGTTCTTCGGCACGGCTGCCGGGTGCACCCACAATCGATATGACTGAGAGTTCAGGATATTGTTTGTGCAAGCTTTTCCATTCCAGCCCCAAGTGTTTTAGTGCTGAGGGACGAAAGGAGGTAAGCACAATTTGGGCTTTGCGCAATTCTTGATGAAGCAACTTTTGCCCTGCAGGTGTTTTGAGGTTGATGTTGACAACATTTACCCCGTCATGCATTTGCTGGTATGCACCACGGTTATACAAACCCATAGGGTCGCCTGGCGTACCAGCTGGAGCGGTGGGGTGAGGCAGAGGTTCAATTTTGGTGCATTTGGCGCCCATTTGTTGGCAGCGCATCAAAGCGGCGGGGCCTGGCAAGTTGAGTGCCAAACTCAGGATGCGTGTGCCTTTAAGCGGTCGTGGTTGCTTGTTTGCTGCAGTGGTGGCCATCATCGGTTTCCTTGGTGCACAATAGTTGACATTAGTTCGCTGCCAGTTGCTTTAACCAGAGCGGTAGCCAGTCAATGGCCAGTGTTTCAGGTTCGGTAGTATCACAGGCGTCAATGCACAGCATATCGCCAATACGTTTGGCGCCCAAGTCTTGCAGGCGTGCATCAAAAAGTTTGCCTCCACCGCAGAAAGTATCGCCATAACTGCTGTCACCCAAAGCAATGACTCCATAGCGTACGTGCCCAAGGTACAGGGCGTCGAGTGCAGCATAAAAAGCTTGCGCGTTGTCGGGTATGTCTCCACTGCCGGTGGTGGAGGTGCAGATTAAAAACACACCGCTTTTTTGAAAAATAGTTGCGTCCAGCGCATCCATTGGACAGATGTCAATGCTAACTTGAAAGTCAGCAGCCGATAGCTGTAACGCTTGGGCTACGCTGGTGGCATTGCCGTGAACAGTACCTACAAGGAGGGTAATGTGCATGATGGTGGGGTGGTTGGTATTGGATGATAGAGTCAATATATTGAATATACTTGAAAGTTTAATGGTTCAATTAAAGTTGCAATATCATGAGCCTCTACAACACTGATCTTTCAAGAGGCGCATTGATGCCTCTTGAAAGTAAGCGGATTGCAAAAATTCTACTAGAAACACCAAGTGAGGCAGCGTGGAAGAAAGCAATTGAGGTCGACAATGTGCTACAAAAAAATAGCGTTGATAATTATTTTCCAACTGTGGTTCTAGGTGCGCAGCAACGCGATATATTTTTTGTCCAACATTTTGTTGGACAATTGCAGAATGCGAAGGGCTTCGCGAATGACTGAATTAACCCCAAGCAATTCGCTCACATTGCAACTGCATACGCAGGAAGAATACCAGGAATGGCTGAACTCCATTAAGCAGCGAATCGTTGCGGTACGCCTGCGCATGGCATTAGCGGCCAATCGGGAGTTGATTTTGTTTTACTGGGATTTGGGCGCGATGATCGCTCAGAAACAAACGCAAAGCCAGTGGGGCGACAAACTCATCTCCCAATTATCGGCAGACTTGCAAAAAGCGTTTCCAGAT
>CALPVM020000243.1 GCA_943327015.2 Akkermansia muciniphila | reverse complement strand
TTCCAAGCCAATTGTGCTGTCAAGCGCTGGGACTTTAGCAGGTCTGCGCTTTGCCGTTAAAGACAATATCGAGGTAGCCGGGTATCCGGTAACCGCCGCCTGCCCAGCCTTTAGTTACCAAGCCAGTACTCACGCCAGCGTGGTGCAAAAATTGCTGGATGCGGGCGCTGCATGCGTGGGCAAGACCAATTTAGACCAGTTTGCCTGCGGTTTAAACGGCACACGTTCACCCTATGGCGTTGTACCTAACACCTTTAAGCCGGACTACCTGTGTGGCGGCTCCAGCTCTGGTTCAGCCTATGTGGTAGCTACCGGGCAAGTGGACTTTGCCTTGGGCACTGATACAGCGGGTTCAGGCCGCGTGCCAGCCGGATTTAACAACATTGTCGGACTCAAACCCAGTAAGGGCTTACTTAGCTTGCATGGCGTAGTGCCTGCTGCCCAGAGTGTAGATTGCGTTTCCATCTTTGCCCGCAGCGTGGGACTGGCAGCGCAAGTGTTGCAAGCGGCTATCGGTTTTGATGTGCGCGACCCCTATTCGCGCCAGTTGCAACTCAATGGTCATACATGGGGCAGTCGATTTAACTTTGGCGTGCCTCGCACCCTAGACTTTGCCGGTGATTTGCAAGCGCAAGCAGAATTTGACAAAGCGATTGCACAGCTCGAAAAGCTGGGTGGTACCGCAGTGCACATCGACTTTACTCCACTGGCAGAAGCTGCTGCCATGTTGTATGACAGTGCCCTCGTGGCTGAGCGCTATAGCGGCATTCGCCACTTTTTTGATACGCATGCTGAAGAGGTCATGGAGCCAGTTCGCAGCATCATCCATCAAGGCAAAAACTATTCTGCAGCAGACCTGTGTGATGCACAGACCCGACTGCGAGCGCTGTCGCAGAAAGCGCTCGCAATATGGCAAGGAATAGATGTGCTGCTTGTGCCCACTACCCCCACCCACAACACCATCGCCCAAATGCTGGACGACCCGGTGGCTCTCAACCGTACTTTGGGTTATTACACCAACTTTGTAAACCTGCTGGACTATGCAGCTTTGTCGGTGCCGTCTTCCATGCGAGAGGATGGCTTACCCTTTGGCATTACCCTGATTGCACCCAGTGGCAGCGACTGGCAATTGGCAGAACTGGGGCAACGCTTTCACCATGCTACTGGATTGGTGCAAGGGGCGCTAGATTTACCCCTCCCCCCCATGCTCGAACCCATGGTTGGCATCCAAGCACCTGAAACTAAGCCCTCTTTACCACTGGCAGTGGTGGGCGCGCATTTAACAGGAATGCCCCTCAATAGCCAATTGCAAGAGCGTGGCGCAAAACTTTTGCAAGCCACCTACACTGCAGCGCAGTACCGCTTGTATGCCCTACCCCATACACAACCACCCAAACCCGGTTTGAAGCGCGTCACTGAAGACGGTGCATCCATCGCGGTAGAAGTCTGGAATATGCCACTAGACCAATTGGGCAGCTTTTTGGCACTGATTCCAGCTCCGTTGGGGTTGGGCAGTTTGGAGTTAGCGGATGGAAGCTGGGTGCACGGCTTTATTTGCGAAGGCTACGCCTTGGAAGGTGCATTGGACGTGACGTCTTTTGGCGGCTGGCGTGCATATATTCAATCTCGTAAAACAGCGTAAGGACGGAGCCCATGGAAATCAACATTCCCGACGTATTGGCAGAAGTCACTGCCGTTTGTGATCGTTATGAACACGCCTTAGTACATAACGATTTAGCAGTGCTAGACGAACTGTTTTGGAACAGCGAGCACACCCTGCGCTACGGTTATGCAGAAAATTTATACGGTTTTGCCGCTATTCACCAATACCGTGCAGAGCAGCCCAACACCAAATTAGAACGCACTATTTTGAAACAAACCATCACCACCTATGGCCGCGACTTTGCTACCTGCAATCTGGAGTTTCAGCGATTGGGTGCACCAAGTACAGGCCGCCAAAGCCAGACCTGGAAACGCACTCCAGAGGGTTGGCGGGTGGTAGCAGCTCACGTCAGCCTGCTAGAAACTGCTGTCAAACCGAGTTAGGCACAGTTATTGCATTCAATCTTGTATCCAAGATTTATGTTTAATTTTGGTACGTACATTTTTTTAAACCACTTATTAACCCAGCAACAGGAAGCGCTATGAGCCAATTTAACCCCAGCCGCCGCAACTCTCTCAAATCCATTGCAGCCCTCAGTGCTGCTGGCACCTTGGGTGCTTGGAGCACCCTCGCCTCCGCCCAAAAACCGTTAACTGTAGGCGTGATCTACGTCGGCGCCAAAGATGACTATGGCTACAACCAGGCACAGGCCGAGGCTGCCGCTGCACTGAAAAAAATGCCCGGCATCAAAGTGGTCGAAGAAGAAAACGTACCCGAAACCGTAGCGGTACAAAAAACCATGACCGGCATGATTGCGCAGGACGGCGCTTCGCTCATCTTCCCAAGCTCATATGGTTATTTTGACCCGCATGTGTTGGCTGTAGCGGCCAAAAACGCTGATGTACGTTTTGCGCATTGCGGCGGCTTATGGACCGAAGGCAAGCACCCCAAAAACGTGGGCAGCTACTTTGGCTATATTGATGAATGCCAATACCTCAATGGCGTGATTGCTGGCCACATGACCAAATCCGGCAAAATCGGCTTTATTGCCGCCAAGCCGATTCCACAGGTACTACGCAATATCAACGCATTTACTTTGGGTGCGCGCTCGGTCAAACCAAACATTACCTGCAGCGTGATCTTTACCGGCGACTGGTCTATGCCTGTTAAAGAAGCTGAAGCCACCAACAGTTTGGCTGACCAAGGCTGCGACGTGTTCACCATGCACGTGGATGGCCCGAAAGTGATTGTTGAAACCGCCGCCAAGCGCGGAAAAATGGTCTGTGGTTACCATGCCAGCCAAGCCAAACTGGCACCCAATGCCTACCTGACCGGTGCTGAATGGAACTGGCTCACCGCCTACACCACAATGATCGAAGCCGCTCGCAGTGGCAAACCCCACCCCAACCTGCTGCGTGGCGGTCTGAAAGACGGTTACGTCAAAATGTCGCCCTACGGCAGCATGGTGACTGCCGCTGCCAAAAAACAGGCTGACAGTGTGAAAGCACTCATGATGGCTGACAAGTTCGACATCTTCAAAGGCGGACTGAAAGACAACAAGGGCGCAACCATCATTCCAGCGGGCAAATCCTTCCGCCAAACGGATATCGAGCTGGAAAAAATGAACTATTTGGTCGAAGGTGTTATTGGCAGCATCTAAGTACCGAGGCACTCAAACACCATGCACCCTACAGCCGTCAGCATTGTTCTACCCGTAGCTGCCATCTCTGCAGCGCTACTGGTATTTGGCGGCTTTGTCTGGGTGCATGGTGTCAACCCGGTCGATGTGTGGCTCACGCTATTTAAAGGTGCATTTGGCGACTGGTTTTCCTGGCAAAACACCTTATCCCGCGCAGCACCTTTGATGCTGACTGCACTGTGCGTTGCCATACCAGCCCGTGCCGGTTTAATTGTGATTGGGGGTGAAGGTGCTCTGGTTCTGGGTGGCCTGGCCTGCGCTGCGCTGCCGCTTGTGCTGCCCTTACCTCAGGGTATCGGTGGCATCGCATTGGTCTGCTTGGCAGGTGCATTGATGGG
>CALPVM020000242.1 GCA_943327015.2 Akkermansia muciniphila | reverse complement strand
TTTGCTTTGGCTGCCAACGCTTAAGCAATAACGCATTGCTTATGACGCTGACCGAGCTTAAGGCCATGGCAGCACCTGCCACCATGGGGTTAAGAAAACCGAGTGCAGCCAATGGAATGCCAGCCACGTTGTAGGCAAAAGCCCAAAATAGGTTTTGCCGAATTTTGGCAACGGTGCGGCTTGAAATTTCTAGCGCAGCAGCGACCAGCATCGGATCGCCTCGCATTAAGGTAATGCCCGCTGCATGCATAGCTACATCGGTGCCATTACCCATGGCCAAGCCCACATCGGCTGCGGCCAGTGCGGGTGCATCATTCACGCCATCGCCCACCATAGCAACAACGTAGCCCTCTTTTTTGAGTTGCATTACTTTGCTGGCTTTATCGCCCGGTAACACCTCGGCCATCACTTCGCCTTGGTCGGAGCGCAGTCTTAGGCGCAGAGCCATGGCTTCTGCAGCACCACGGTTATCGCCAGAAATCATGATGGTTTTGATGCCACTTGCTTGGAGTGCAGCCAATGCTTCGCGTGCGCTGGGCTTGGGTTCGTCCGCAAAGGCCATGAGTGCCTGTAGCACCAGACCTTGCGTGGTGCGCTCTGCCAAAGCAGATACTGTCGCGCCTTGTTCCTGCAGTTCAGCAGCACGCTGTTCTGCTTTGCTGGTATCAATGGTCAGTTCTTTCATCCAACGTAAACTGCCAATGAAAAAGTGCCGTCCCTGAACTTCGCCCTCTGTGCCACTGCCAGCAACTGAACGCACATGCTCTGGGGCTGTAAACGATTGAACTCGTTCTTGGACATAAGCCACGACCGCACGTGCAAGCGGGTGCTCACTGCCGCTTTGCAGGCTGGCAGCAAAGCGCAATACATCAGCCTCTGGGATATTGCCTATTGGTTCTAACATGGTAAGCCGAGGTTTGCCTACAGTGAGTGTTCCAGTTTTATCAAAAGCCACTAGGTTGACCTTGTGCGCTAACTCCAGTGCCTGTGCGTCTTTAATCAAGATGCCAAATTTGGCCGCAACACCTGTGCCCGCCATAATGGCAGCCGGTGTAGCCAAGCCCAGTGCACAAGGACAGGCAATCACCATCACTGCCACAGCGTGAATAATAGCTAGCTCCAGAGAATGCCCCGTAAGCCACCAGCCCAATAGAGTTGCAAGTGCCACGACTAAAACCACGGGTACAAAAATAGCGCTGACCTGATCCACCAGCCGCTGAATCGGCGCTTTTGCAGCTTGAGCATCCTCTACCAACCTAATGATGTTTGAGAGCACCGTTTCATGCCCCACTGCAGTGACTTGCATCACGACACGGCCTTCGCAGTTGATAGATCCACCGGTAAGTTTTGCGCCCATTTGCTTCATCACGGGAAGAGGTTCGCCCGTAAGCATAGACTCATCCACCTGTGTTTGACCCTCCAGCAGCGTGCCATCCACCGGAAAACGCTCGCCGGGTTTAACCACCAAACGGTCGCCTACCAGTATCTCGGCTACCGGCACATCGACTTCGCCATCCAGCCCAATTAAGTGTGCCTTGTCTGGCCGCAGTGCATGCAATGCGCGTATTGCAGAAGTGGTCTGTCGCTTGGCGCGAGCCTCCAGCCATTTGCCTAAAAGCACCAGCGTAATCACAACGGCAGAGCCCTCAAAGTACAGATGTACCATGCTGTGCGGGTCTGCCGTAAGCCACAACCATACCGACAGTGCCCAGCCGGCTGTGGTGCCAATAGATACCAGCAAATCCATATTGCCGCTGCGTGCTTTGAGTGCATGCCAGCCGCCTTGGTAAAAGCGTGCCCCCAATACAAACTGTACAGGTGTGGCCAGCACAAATTGCCAAAGTGGTGCGAGCATCCAGTGTGCGCCCCACAGTTCGGCCAGCATAGGCAACACCAAGGGGGTACATAAAATTAACCCCATAGCAACCGGAGCAAAACCAGCCCAAGGTTTGCTGTCTTCTATATCAATTGCAGCATCTGCGGCACGGGGCTCATACCCTGCATCGCGAATGGCGCGGCGCAACATGGCCTGTGTGTGTTCACTGGGCATGACTAAGATGCGCGCTGACTCTGTGGCTAGGTTGACGGATGCCTCTTGCACGCCAGCTACTTTTTTGAGAGCTTTTTCAACCCGCGCCACACACGAGGCACAGGTCATGCCGCCAATGCCAATATCTATGGTTTGGGGCTGTGGGTAGGTGTTTAAAAGAGCATCTTTTGACATAACTGCAAGCTTAACCCTTTATGCGGTGGTACGCTTGGAGCTTGTTTGACGTGCATCAATGAGGGTAGCTATGAACCACACTTTTACTGTAACCGGCATGACCTGCGGCCATTGTGAAAAAGCTGTAACTCGTGCCCTAAAAACCATCGACCCCCAAGCGCAGGTGGCAATTGACCGCAGCCAAAACCGGGTGCAGGTGGAGTCTGGGCAAGCGCGGGAGGCGCTGGCTCAAGCGATTGTGGAGGAGGGCTATAAAGTAGTCGGTTAGCAGCTCTTGGTTCTGTGGCCGTTATCAGTGCAGATTCATTTCTTCGAAAGACGTTTCGCCAAAACCCGGGCCAAGTGCATGGTAATAACGGGATAATTAGCAGATAGCAACCGGACAGTGCCAGCACGAACCACAGCACCGCGCACCGCGGTGCCTGCTTTGACAGTCGCAAAGCGGGGGCCGTTGGTAAGAAAGGCCAAGTCGCCCACAATCGATCCTGGATCAAGTTTTGCCAAGATTTGGCACTCTCCATCTTCTGTACGCTCAACAGTCAGTGATCCTTCAATCAGAATAAATAAATCTTCAGAGCGACTGTCTTGCCAGATGAGAACTTCCCCTGCATGCAGTTGAATAGGATGCAAATCCTCGGCTAATCGCACCAAAGCATCCGCTGGCAGGGCACGAAAAAGTTCGGAGTTTTCCAGCCATTCCAAGCGTTCGGCCAGCAGCGCCGCGCCTACATCTTCAGAACCCAGAGCCGCCCATTGCCATAGGCGCATATCGGCATCTTCGGAAAATTGAATGCCCTGTGTTTGGGTTGCACATACATTCAATAAACGGCCTGGGTCTGTGGGTGCTGAAGCGTGAGCACCAGCTGCAACAATCGAACGAACCAAATCTAATGTGCCACTTTGTTCTTCGTCCAGAACTTCTAGCAGACTGACCGAGTCAATGCCCAAAGACGCTAATACAGCCTGCCTGTAGCGCTTATAAAAATACCGGCTGATAGCGGGATGGGATTGCTGCAGATGTTGGTGAGCCGCCAGAGCCTGCGCGGCAAAAATGGCACAGGGCGCAGAGGAGGGGGGCGCAGAGGGAATAAACGATGGGCGCCCCAGCAGTTCTTTTGCTAACGCGCCTACATAATGGTCTGTACCGCATTCCAGGTCCACTAACAACCAACTAAGCTGCAAATAGGTATACAGCCGCAAACTGCGGGTGTAGGTTTCATTAAACCGGTCTACAAACCCCTCTCTATGGTCTAGCCCGGCCACAGCTTCGGGGGGGAGTCGACCACTTGCTGCAAGCAGTTGTTCGGGGGAGGTGTGCAATACATCTGAAAGTAGAGCTGCCGTGCGCGCCAGACCCGGATGCAGATGCCCGTCTACCAGCCATGCACTGACAGGAGAGTGGTGTGAAACGGCAGCCAAACTACGGGCATCTAAATTTTTTGCCAGCGCAGCCATGGCGCGTTT
>CALPVM020000241.1 GCA_943327015.2 Akkermansia muciniphila | reverse complement strand
TGCCTCTAGAACAATGAATTTTGTGGTTGATCAAACAAGGCATGCTTCAACCACGGTCAAATGACCTGTGCCATTACTTTCACCAATGTAGGAGATGCGTTATGAGTCAAGATTCCGGAGCTGCAAAATGTCCGTTCCATGCTGCTGCAGGTGCCCGTGCACAGCAGGGGGCCCAATCTAATGCCAACTGGTGGCCAAATCAGCTCAACTTATCCATTTTGCATCAGCATCAGCCGGCATCCAACCCGATGGATGCGGACTTTAATTATGCAGAAGCATTCAAAAAACTCGACTACGCTGCTCTCAAAAAAGATCTGGCTGCCTTAATGACCGATAGCCAGGATTGGTGGCCGGCCGACTGGGGTCACTATGGCGGTTTGATGATTCGCATGGCATGGCATGCAGCCGGTACCTACCGTACTGCTGACGGACGCGGTGGTGCCAATACCGGCAACCAGCGATTTGCGCCGCTCAATAGCTGGCCGGACAACGGTAATCTTGACAAAGCACGGCGACTGATGTGGCCTATTAAGCAAAAATACGGCAATGCCATCTCATGGGCCGACCTTTTTATTTTGGCGGGCAACGTGGCTATGGAAACCATGGGTTTCAAAACCTTTGGTTTTGGAGGAGGGCGTGCAGATATCTGGGCTCCCGAAGAAGACGTGTACTGGGGTGCCGAAAAAGAATGGCTTGCCACCAGCGACAAGCCCAACAGCCGTTACAGCGGTGATCGTCAACTCGAAAACCCGCTGGCTGCAGTGCAAATGGGTTTGATTTATGTTAACCCCCAAGGGCCAGACGGCAAGCCTGATCCGGTAGCATCGGGTCGCGATGTGCGCGAAACCTTTGCCCGCATGGCCATGAACGATTATGAAACCGTGGCTCTCGTAGCCGGTGGCCACACCTTTGGCAAAATGCACGGCGCTGGCGACCCAGCCTTGGTAGGCCCCGAGCCCGAAGGTGCGTCCATCGAAGAAATGGGCTTTGGCTGGATAAACAAACATGGCAGTGGTAAAGGCGGAGACACCACCACCAGTGGTTTTGATGGCGCCTGGAAACCCAACCCAACGCAGTGGGATATGGGTTATTTGAAAGTGCTATTCAAGTACGAATGGGCTCAAGTTAACAGTCCCGCGGGCGCTATTCAATGGCGAGCAAAAGATGTAGCCCCCGAAGACATGATTGTCGATGCGCACGACCCCTCCAAAAAGCATCCACCGCACATGACAACGGCTGACATGTCGTTGCGGTTTGATCCGGCCTACGAAAAAGTAGCGCGCCACTTTCTGAACAACCCGGATGAATTTGCAGATGCCTATGCCCGTGCATGGTTCAAGCTGACGCACCGCGACATGGGACCTAAATGCCTGTATTTGGGCCCTGAAGTTCCCGCTGAAGACCTGATCTGGCAAGACCCCTTACCTGCAGTAACCCATGCGCTGGTGGATGCTGCGGATGTTGCAGCTCTTAAAGCCCAAATCATTGCAACCGGTTTATCGGTGAGTGCATTGGTGTCCACCGCATGGGCATCGGCCAGTACCTACCGTGGCAGTGATAGGCGTGGTGGTGCCAACGGCGCGCGCATTCGTTTGGCGCCGCAAAAAGACTGGGAGGTTAACCAACCCGCCGAGCTTGCAACCGTGTTGGCGGCTTTAGAAAGTATCCAAACCCAATACAATGCCAGTGCCGGTGGTGGCAAAAAAGTCTCAATGGCCGATCTGATTGTGTTGGCCGGAAATGCCGGAGTCGAAGCCGCAGCCAAGGCCGCAGGACATGCAGTAGAGGTGCCATTTGTAGCAGGGCGCACCGATGCATCCCAAGAGCAAACCGATGTGGAATCGTTTGCTGTGCTGGAGCCGCAGGCCGATGGTTTCCGCAATTACCGCAAAAAAGCATTCAGTGTTTCGCCAGAAGAAATGCTGCTTGACAAAGCGCAGCTTCTCACGCTGTCTGCGCCCGAGATGACGGTGTTGGTTGGCGGCTTGCGTGTTTTGGGCGCAAACCATGGTGCAAGTAAGCATGGTGTGTTCACCTCGCGCGTGGGGCAGTTGAGTAACGACTTCTTTGTTAATCTGGTGGATATGTCTACCGCATGGAAGCCTGTGGCAGACAATGCTTTTGAGGGACGCGACCGCAAGACGGGCGCCGTTAAATGGACGGCTACCCGGGTGGATCTGGCATTTGGCTCCAACTCGCAGTTGCGTGCTATTGCCGAGGTCTACGCCCAGAACGATAACGGGGGCAAGTTTGTCAAAGACTTCGTAGCTGCTTGGACCAAAGTGATGAATGCAGATCGCTTTGACATCAAGTCGTAATAGTATTTTGATATAGGATAATCCGGATTCGACATTTTTAACAAATATGTATTTGTTGAAGTAGATAAATCTGGAGAGTCCTTCGTGTCAGAGTATTGGCGATTTTGGGTGGTTCTTTGCGCGCTTTGTTTTAGCAGTGGCACGTTAAAGGCAGACAGCAAAGAAGTTCGTTTAACCTCCTTGGAGTGGCCGCCCTATGTCGGGCAGTCACTCCCAAGTCAGGGTGCCTCTGCGGCTGTTGCTCGCGAGGCTTTTAATGCCATGGGCTACAAGCTGGTCATTGACTTTTATCCTTGGACCCGTGCTGTCAACTTGGCCAAGAGCAATCCCCGTTTCGTAGGTTATTTTCCTGAATATTATTCCTCGCAAAGAGCCCGAGAATTTATTTATTCCGATGCCATGGGCTCTGGTTCTTTGGGTTTTGCTGAGCGTGTAAACAAACCATTTATTTGGAATTCTTTGTCAGATCTGACTTGGGTCAAAATTGGAGTGGTGCAAGACTATGTCAACACGGCTGAATTTGATACCAGACTGGCTAAAAATCAGCTCAAGGTCGATGTGGCTACCAGCGATTTAAAAAATTTACAAAAGTTGCATGGTAAGCGCATTGATTTGGCGGTGGTAGATAAAAATGTTTTCAATTTTCTTTTGGAGAATGATGCTGAACTAGCTGATGCACAAAAATCGCTGCGTTTTAATGAACGTATTCTGGAAGAAAAGCGGTTTTACGTTTGCTTTAAAAGAAGTCCTGAAGGCGAACGGATGCAAAAAATTTTCAATCAAGGTTTGAAAAAAATCAACGTTGCTGCAATCATGTCGCAACATCTTAAATAATTACAACTCTAGCCTGTCTTTTTTATCACAATGCAAGGGCGCTTTTGTGTTTGCCATGGTTGTTCTGTATTTCATTGATGGTGCTAAGTGCGCGCAACAGCGCTCTATTTACTTCATTCAGTGGCAGATGATGCGCTTTGCACACATTTTTAATCAGTCGGTGTGAGGTGCATTCCAGTGCCGTTGCCATTTCTAACCATGGCGAGTAGGGGCCTGTTTTAGCCAATATGGCAGACATAATGCGACCTGGTAGGGGTAGTTTATGCAAGGTTCTGCCAGTAGATTCACCAAAAACCCCATCCAGTTGCGAAAAAATGCCACACAAAAACAGCTCCCGCCGCAGATCATCTTCAATTCCGGTGTTGGTAATTTGCTCCATAATGCGGCCACGCATGACTAACTGAAGACGCATCGGCTCTAGGTTGGGGTCTAAATGTGCTTCTTCCAATTGGTCTTCCAGCCAGAGGCGTAGTTTGGTGTAGCCAAGATCCATCAGCCCATGGCGCACGCATGAAACTGGGTGCCCCAAACCCAATGCGGCTGAATTCAC